>CALGGQ010000159.1 GCA_937915775.1 uncultured Clostridia bacterium
CGATTAATGAGCGAATGCGGGCAAATTGGCGTGACGATAAAGCATTTATTATCCGGACTGACAACGGGACCGCCCGCCGCCATCGAGTACGCCGTGGAACCCGTAGGAGTTGAAACAATCATACCGTCGGCACGGGTGTTGGTGATGTCTCTGCCCTCACTTGTGACATAAATATCAATCAGCCTTGCCAAGTCGCCGCGGGAAATGACCGCGTCATTTAGGCAGTGATACGTTCCTGTCACCTCGCCGTCGGTCACTACCTCGGCTTTGAGCATCATCCGCTCGTCGAGAATATAATCGCCTTTAACGACATTCTCCAGTAAATCAAGCTCATCACGCTCCAAGCCGCTCATAAAGCCGAGCCTGCCGGCATTGATGCCGAGCGTAGGCTTGCCGACAATGGCAGCATTCTTGGCGATATTCAGCGTCGTTCCATCACCGCCGACGGCGATGGCGATATCGCACTGCTCCAATCCTTCCCCGAGCAGCACCTCAGCTCCGTAGCGTTTCAGACGGCTGACAATATCCTCTGTCAGTTCCTTCACGCCTTCATTACTTTCATTCGGAAATACAGCAAATTTCATCATTAAATTCCCATAGCCTTTCTGCCCGCAAACAACTCATAAAACTCCATCATACTTTTATTGGGCAGACAAGGCGTATAATGGGAATTTAGCCATCGCTCGTTGCCGCGCAGCGGCAAACTGAGCGGGCAATATAATCTGTGATTAGTGTGAACTTTCACACTAATCCAACTCTTGATGGGAGCGGTTGACCAGCGCTGACGCATTGACGGCATCGCTGACAGCCGGTTCCTTGCTTTTTATTAAGTAAATCAGATATTCAATGTTTCCCTCAGGACCTTTAATCGGAGAGAATTCAAGACCTTCAACGGAAAAGCCGTTATCGGTCGCCAGGGAAATCACGTTTTCAACCACTTCCAGATGGACGGATAAATCGCGCACAACGCCCTTTTTGCCCACCTTTTCCTTGCCAGCTTCAAACTGCGGCTTAATCAGGCAGACTGCCTGTCCGTTTTCGGCAAGCAACGTCTGCAAGACCGGCAGAATATGCTTGAGCGAAATAAACGAAACGTCAACGGAAGCGAAATCTACCGCATCGGGTATCTGCTCCTTCGTGCAGTAGCGGAAATTCGTGCGCTCCAGATTGATGACACGTTCATCCGTGCGCAGCTTCCACGCAAGCTGACCGTAACCGACGTCAACACTATAAACTTTTACCGCACCGTTTTGCAGCATACAGTCAGTGAAGCCGCCTGTTGACGCGCCGACATCCATACAGATTTTGCCGTCAAGCGATATCGGGAACGCCTGCATCGCCTTTTCAAGCTTCAGCCCGCCGCGGGATACATATTTCAGGGTGCTCCCCCTGACCTCAACGGTATCCTCCGGCTTAATCTCTGCGCCGGCTTTATCTACCTTCTGGTTATTCACATAAACCTGACCTGCCATGATGATTGCCTTTGCCTTTTCCCGCGAGGGTGCAAAGCCTTTTTCAAACACGGCAACGTCAAGACGTATTTTTTTAGCCATTAATTTCAGTTACCTTTCTGATAACGGAAGCTTTATCGAGCCCGTAATGCTGCAGCTGGGACGCTACCTCAGCCTGACGGACGAATTCATCGGGTACGGCAATGTGATGGAACGCCGCTTTTACCCCCTGCTCCTCACACAGTGCAGCAAAGCATTCACCGACGCCGCCGGTTTTAATCCCCTCCTCAAAGAGGAAGATATGCTTGGCGCTCGCCAGCTTTTCACATACGGTTGCATCAAGCGGCTTAATCTTATTCAGCTTGATAACAAAGGTATCCTCCAGTTCCTGCATCGCTTCATAGCACTCGGCAAATTCTCTGCCATAGGTAACAATGCAGTTTGCTGCCGTTTCATTGCCGAACACGTTAAAGCAGTCCTTTTCATAGGAATAGCCGTCGGGCTTTGCGGGCTCAGCGCCGCGCGGATAGCGGATGGCAACAGCCTTGTTTTCTTTATAAACCGCCTGATACAGCATAGAGGACAGTTCATCAAAATAAGTTGGTGCAAAGACCGTTAAATCAGGCACGCTCATTAGATATGCCGTATCAAACAAGCCCTGATGGCTCTCGCCGTCGGAGCCGACAAAGCCGGCACGGTCAATGCAGAAGATTACCTTCAACCCCTGCATAGCGACATCGTGAATCAGCTGGTCATAGGAGCGCTGCAGGAAGGTGGAATAGACCGCAAAGACAGGAATTAAGCCGTTTTTCGCCAGTCCTGCTGAGAAGGTGACGGCGTGCTGCTCTGCAATGCCGACATCGAAAAAGCGCCTGGTGAATTCATCGGCGAATTTTTCAAGCCCGGTG
>CALGGQ010000160.1 GCA_937915775.1 uncultured Clostridia bacterium
TTGACTTCCTCATATTCAAGGACATCCACCAGCGTGCCGGGCAGGAAATCGGTATCTCCGTTGTCCTCGATCCGAACCTTCTTCAGCATCTGGCGTACGATGACCTCGATATGCTTATCGTTGATATCAACACCCTGCAGGCGATAGGTGCTCTGCACCTCGCTGATCAGGTAATCCTGAACGGCGTTGGTGCCCATGATGCTGAGGATATCGTGGGGGTTGACAGCACCGTCGGTGATCTTGTCACCCTTATTGATATGCTGACCTTCCTCCACAGCGACACGGAAGCCGAAGGGGATCAGATAGCTCTTTTCCTCCGCGGTCTCGGTGTTATAGATGATCGCGTGACGGGTGGTCTTGATCTCCTCAAAGCGAACGTCACCCTCGATTTCCGAAAGGATGGCAAGCTGCTTCGGCTTTCTCGCTTCAAACAGCTCCTCAACTCTCGGCAGACCCTGGGTAATATCCTCGCCGCCTGCGACACCGCCGGTGTGGAAGGTTCTCATCGTCAGCTGCGTACCGGGCTCACCGATGGACTGCGCGGCAATCGTGCCGACTGCTTCACCGACCTGAACCGGCTCGTTGAATGCCAGGTTGGAACCATAGCACTTACAGCAGACGCCGTTGCGGGATTTACAGGTAATCAGCGAACGGATGCGCACGGAGGTAATGCCTGCGTCAACAATGCGCTTAGCGTCGTCATCGTTGATGATACGATCGGTATCCATCAGCACCTCGCCGGTTTGAGGATGAACGACAGGCTCGACAACGTATCTGCCAATCAGACGTTCCTCAAGCGATTCCAGCACACGCTTGCCGTCCATAATGGCGTAAACGTCAATACCGTCGTTGCACTTACAGTCGCTGTCACGGATGATAACGTCCTGTGAAACGTCAACCAGACGTCTGGTCAGATAACCGGAGTCAGCGGTACGAAGCGCGGTATCGGTCAGACCTTTACGCGCACCACGGGAGGAGATGAAGTATTCCAGAATATTCAGACCTTCACGGTAGTTGGCACGAATCGGAACCTCGATAGTCTTACCGGAGGTGTTCGCAATCAGACCTCTCATACCTGCCAGCTGACGAAGCTGTGAGGTACTACCACGCGCACCGGAGTCAACCATCATGTGAATCGGGTTATGCGTTCCGTCAAAGTTACCGGTCAGCTCGTTGGATACCTTCTCGGTGCAATCCTCCCAAGCCTTGATAACCGCGGAGGAACGCTCCTCGTTGGTCATCTCGCCCCAGTTGTAGCGCGCCATGATTTCGTCCACCTTGCTCTCTGCTTCGGCAAGGTATTCTTTCTTCTTTTCCGGAATCAGTGCGTCGATAACCGCAACGGTGGTGCCGGAAATGGTGGAGTATTTATAGCCCTGTGCTTTCAGTTCATCCAGCATTCTGGAAGCGACGGCAACGCCGTACTTTCTGATGCACTTGTCAACGATTTTGCCGAGACCGCCCTTCTTCACAACGAAGGAAACCTCCAGTTCAAATTCGTTTTCGGGGTCGCTTCTGTCAACAAAGCCTAAGTCCTGCGGAACAGGTCTGTTAAAGATAACTCTGCCGGCAGTCGTCTTAACCAGCTTGGAACGAACCTCGCCGTCCACCTCCTTGGTGAAGCGGATTAAGCATTCGCTGTGCAGACCGAGGGAGCCCTCCTGATACGCCATCAGCGCCTCATCGGTATCACGGTAAATATTGTAACGGGTAATCTCTTCGCCGTTGATGATTTCTTTTCTCGGGCAGCCGGGTTCGCCGTCTTTGAGCATGGTCAGATAGTAGGAGCCGATAACCATATCCTGCGTCGGCACGGCAACCGGCTTTCCGTCGGACGGCTTGAGCAGGTTATTGGCAGCGAGCATCAGCATTCTTGCCTCAGCCTGTGCCTCAGCGGACAGCGGTACGTGAACAGCCATCTGGTCGCCGTCGAAGTCGGCATTGAATGCCGTACAAGCAAGC
>CALGGQ010000161.1 GCA_937915775.1 uncultured Clostridia bacterium
CAAGGGCTTTGATGCCTTCCTCGGCAGTCGCCTTGCCCCATACGTTCTTTGCGAAGCGGGTGAAGTGCGCCTCGGCATTTTGGTAAATATGTCTGTAAAGCACGGGATGAAGCACCGCCAGACCGAAGCCGTGGTTGCAATCCGTATAAGCGCCGAGCTGATGCTCCAGCATATGGCACTGAAAGTCCGTGACCTTACCGATTTTGAGAATGCCGTTTTCGCCCATTGCTGCCGCCCAGATCAGCTCGCTTCTTGCGTGCAGGCTTTCGGGCTCTTTCAGCGTCAGGCGAATGTTGCGAATCACGCTTCTCATGACCGCCTCGTTGATTTCGTCCGAAAGGTTGTCACCCCGCGGCGTGCCGAAATAGGTTTCCATACAGTGCGAAAGTGTATCAAACGCACCGCTGATCACCTGCTTCATGGGCATTGTCATCGTATAAACAGGGTCAAGCACCGCAAAGTCGTACGAAGCGCCCCAAAGCGGGGATTTCTGCATGGTTTCTTCGTTTGTGATAACGGCACCGTTATTCATTTCCGCACCCGTGCCGAAGGCGGTAACGACAGCGCCCATCGGGATAAATTCGGTCGGCATACTGTGCTTGACATACTGTGCTTCCCACATATCACCGTCAAATTTTGCACCTGCAGAAATAATCTTGGACGCGTCAATGACCGATCCGCCGCCGACAGCAAGGATAAAATCAACCTTTTTCTCTTTAGCAAGAGCAATTCCTTCGCAGACCTTCGTATAGGTCGGGTTGCTCATAATACCGCCGAACTCCACTACACGCTTGCCGCATTCGTTAAGAATACTGATGATTTCGTCATAAATGCCGTTTTTCTTGACGGAACCGCCGCCGTAAATGAGCTGAACGGTTTTGCCGTATTTCGGCAGTTCCTCGTTTAAGAAATCAAGCGCGTTTTCGCCGAAATATAATTTGGTCGGATTGTGATAACTGAAATTACCTAACATAGCATTTATTCCTTTCCGATGACGGAACGTCCGTCATCATATAATTTTTGTATTTTGGGCGGCAATTTATCGGGCAGCATGGACTGAATGCCTTCCTCGTTACCGTCTTTAATGGCGGTTTCATAATACCAGCATTTGAACTGCAGCAGGCTCAGCGTCTTTTCAAGGCTTCGGATTTCCTTCTCTACAGCTTCTTTGCGCGCTTCAAATAACGCTTTGCGTTGCGGATAGGTTTTGCTACCCTCGGTGCACCACTGCATAAACTGTTTAATCTCGCGAATTTCCATTCCTGATGCTTTCAGGCATTCGATAACGTGCAGTGCCTCCACTTCCTTATCGCTGAATTGGCGAATGCCGGATTGCCGCTGCATATCGGGGAACAGCCCCTCCTTGTCATAATAACGCAGCGTTGAAATTGGAATGCCGAATTGCTCCGCTATCTGACCGATGGTAAACATCACATCACCTCTTTCCATTTACCTTAACCTAAAGTTAGGTTTAGACTTCTTTGAATTTATCATAGCATATATGCTGTAAAAAATCAAGACTGCCTGACGGAAAACCGAAAGGCAGTCTTTGTTATATTATTTTTTCCACACCCCGTAATCTAATGGGTCAACAAAGTCGGGGCAGGCGATATCCTGACCGACAGTATCCACTGCTCTCAGAAAGTTGAATTGCTCCATCATACCGTTAACGTAATATTCAGCAATATAATCATCGTTCCCGTAAACTAAGGAATAGTATCTTTGGTTGTTGTCCTCTGCATTATACGCAATGCAGTCGCCTATCATTTTTCCCGTAATGGTTCTGCTCTGCGTACCGAAAAGAATATAGTCACGGTTATTAACAGTGACAATCTGATAAGTATCTTCCTTGTCATCGGGATTGACAAAAACGGCGTCCTCCGGTATGGTGATTGCCTGCGAATGCTCCGTTATATCATAATTGATTTTGGTCGGAAAACCGCTATTGTCAAGATACGTTCCGAGCCCGACTGCCGTAGCAACTCCTTTTATAACAAGAGCAGCAATAACGATAACAAGAACGGTTTTCCAAATACGTTTTGAACGCCGGTTTTTGATAGCGAGCTGTTCGTTGATTTTAGCCAGCTGAATCGCCAGCTCATCGCGCTGTTCCGTATTCGTCAACGGATTGGCGCTGAGTAACTGACTGACATCTACCTCAAATACCTCCGCTATTCTCTGCAGCATTTCCGCGTCGGGAACGGAGCGGCCCTTTTCCCATTGTGATACTGTCTGTCTGACAACATTCAGTTCAATTGCCAGGCTCTCCTGCGTATAGCCTTTTTCTTTCCGTAACTGTTTTAATTTCTCATTGAGCATACTGCTACCTCCTTTGCTGATTTTACTATACCTTTGTTTTACCGTCAAGGCAAGCAATACAAATTAACATCGTCTTATAACGGCAGTTTTATTGACATTTCAGAGATGAAAAGATAAAATAGATAACAGAAATTCCCGATAAGAGGTTTACGATGACACAGAACGAACGATTATTATGGCTGATACACTATCTGCTGAACGAAAGTGAGCAATACAGGGGAATGGAAATCCCGAACAGCGAAGAGGAGCGATTCCGTCTGTACCGTTCGCTGGTGAATGTGCGTTTGCCGAAGCCGATTGAAGAGGATTATCTCACGGTTGAGGATGCGTATCTGCAGGAGGAAATTACAAAAAAAGGCGTTACGCATATGGCGGATTTAACGCCAGTTGAAGAGGATTTGTATATCTGGCAGGGTGATATCACATTACTGGACGTCGATGCGATTGTCAACGCTGCCAATTCACAGATGCTCGGCTGCTTTGCGCCGTGCCACGCTTGTATTGATAACTGCATTCATACCTTTGCCGGTGTCAGACTGCGGCTGAAATGCAATGAAATCATGCAGGCGCAAGGCTTCAATGAGCCGACGGGACAGGCAAAAATCACGCCTGCCTATAACCTGCCGAGCCGCTATGTGTTGCATACGGTCGGACCGATTGTTCGCGGCAGCGTGACCAATAAGGACGAGGCGCTGCTTGCTTCCTCCTATCGCGAATGCTTGAAGCTCGCGGATGAAAACCGCCTGTCCTCAGTAGCCTTTTGTTGTGTATCAACGGGTGTGTTCAGTTTCCCGAACGACCGAGCGGCGGAAATTGCCGTCAACACGGTGAAGGAGTATAAAGCACAAACAGGAACAGAAATCAAGGTTATCTTCAATGTTTTTAAGGACTACGATTTAGCCTTGTATCAGGCGCTTTTGGGTGAATAATAAAACGGACTTGTTCGTGAAAACAAGTCCGTTATTTGTTTGATTAATAAATGGAATCCTCTAACTCCGCAAACTTTTTCTTCGCGTTGCTGAGCCATTCCTTGCGCCATTCCTCAACGCCAACAGTGAAGCCGGCATTCAGGAATTCATCCACCATTGTAATACCGAGCGTCGGTGCAATCATCCAGCCGCCCATACATAAGATGTTGGAATCGTTGATAACCTTGCACATTTTGGCGCTGTAAGCGTTTTCCACGCAGGCAGCACGGATGCCC
>CALGGQ010000162.1 GCA_937915775.1 uncultured Clostridia bacterium
GAACCTTTAAAATTGTGAAGAAATAAGAAGAAGAACAGAAAAGGCTGCCTCACGGTTGTGAGACAGCCTCTTTTAGTATTCAATGTGGCATAAACGCTTGTGCTCCTGCGTGCAGGCGTCGTCCGAATGACGTTCGTCCACCGGAAATCTGGTGAAATGCTGAAAGGCAGAGCCCCAGCCGGAGGGTTGCCCGTGATAACAGTAGTAGATTTCATTCTCCTCCGTATCAATTGCAAGCGCGCGGTCGGCGTCATCAATGAAATAATAGAAAGCCCAGTCCGTTTCCTTGCGTCGCTCTGTTATGCGGTTAATGTTGATGTTGGTTTCCGCTCTGCGGAAGCTGTCAGCTTCGGTTATGAATACCTGCCCGTCCTCGCGCACGGTAATGCGGGTATTGACCGTCATATCGTTCCCAACGGTAATGGGACTGTCGTCCTGCAGGATTTCCTTTACGCTTGCTGCAAACTCCTGATAGGTCATAGTTGTTCTCCTTTCCAATGATAAAATTCTTAAATGCCGTATGTTTCGAGCAGCTGTAAGACCGCGTCAGCATCGTTGCAATCAACCGTGGTTTCCAACGGCAGATACGGTGCTATCACCAGGTGGTCTAACATGCCGACGATGTACACACTGTTGCCGCTGCTCATACGGCAGGATTGCAGGTGTGCCCGCGGCAGCCGGATACGGTTGTTGACAATCCGGCAGACGAACACCCCTGCGGTAAGATGGTTCTTGTTGTAATCAACAAAGCTATTATAATCCGCAAACAGGCGGAGATAGCACGGATTTGGTTTTGGGCTGTCGTGATCGTCTGTAGTATAGCCGTAACTTCTTTGTGGTTTCCGTGCCTGCCGCTCTTTTGAAGCGGCAGGCTGTTCTTTAAGCAATTTCGTCATCATCATCTTCCTCTTCGTCCGGAAAGTCGTAATAATCCGGATAGATAAGGTTGTGTTTTTCGCACCAGGCAAAGAAAGCGCAGCGCACCTTTTCATTTTCCTCAATGCTCTCATTATATGCCAGCTTTGCCTGTTCCACTCTGGTATGGCGGAAGGATAGTTGAACGGCGGCAACAATCGCGGTGCCGCGTTTGATTACAAGGACATTTTCATCGCCGCAGCTCCAGTTGCGCAGGCAGTTGTGGAGCGCATTGCCGGCATGACGCGTCTCGTTTGTTGTACGAAGGAAGCGAAAGTCGCAGTCCAGAACGCTGTCCTCCAGTGACAGTATGCTTTCGGGAATGACCATCGGCATGGAATACGGGGCGTGAATCGGACATCGTACGTGGAAAAAATCCGTTCCAATCGATTCGATTCTTTCGCTGTATTCCCGGAAGTGCTTTTTTGACTTTTCCCGTTTGTAATACTCACTCAGTCCCCCGTAGTCCTTTGCCATCTCGCAGGTGTGGCTGACGGAAATCTGCAGTAAATGGATGAACTTTCTGATTTGTTCACCGGTTTGACAGTAGTCGCGGATAAACTGATGAACGACGGGATATGTGTGAAGATAATACAGCAACGTATGGATTTCGGGAATTGCCAACATATCGCAGAAAAGCGAAATGTTCTTCTCCTCCTTTTTCCCGTCCGGGTGCTTGCGTGGCGGGTTTATATCGTCAAACAGGCACGCCAGCTCCGGCAGGTAGAACAGCAAGCCCTGTTTTTCAAACAGGCATTTTTTGATGGTTTTGGTTTTCGGCAAGGTGCTGTTTTGGTAAGCGGTTAATGCCTCGCCGATATCGGCAAACACGGGAAAGGAGCCCTCTGTTTGCAAGGAGCCGAGCCGATAGGGGACCGAGCGGTAAAAATCACGGTTAAAGCCCCTGAAGCGGTTCAGTGCAATCAAATCGGTGATGGTCAGCTCCTGCGGCGTAAACGGAAAATCCGTGTGCCAGGAGGGCTTTAAGAAATCTATCAGGTATCTTTTAATGTCGTTGTTATGGGAAATGACGGACAGGCAGATATCCAGCTTTTCTGCGTTGAAATCCTCCGTGATGTCCTTTTGGTAGGTTTCGTCGGTTCCGTTTTCAAACGACAGATACGTTCTGCCGTCATGATGAAGGGTAAACACCTCGCGGCTTGCGTGCAGAACGTCGTGGCAGATATCCACCGTCACGCTGTCTGAGACGGTAAACAGGCAGTCAAGCAGTTCCCTGACGCTCTTGATTTCCATCGATACACAAACCTTTTCGCTGTCTTTTGAAAGGCGGATATTGCGTTTGGCATTCGTTTTGTAAATGGTGTTCATACAAAACGGGCAGACGACGCTCGGCTTGTCTTTAAAGATAGCGGTGTTAATCTGAAGCGAACCCTCCGGCTGTTCTTGGTACAACGACTTCCGCGGGTCAATAAAGCAGTCGATTTCATACGGTGAATAGATAATCGGTTCGGAAGGGAAAAGCTCTCTGGCGTCATACGTTGCATGACAAATCGGACAGGTTATCATTTCTGTGCGGAATACGAACTGCTCTCCCGACCTCTCAACCCTTGAAAATTTTAATCTGTTTTTTGATTTCATGATTCTTCTTGCGGCTATGCTGTCTACCGTAAGGTCCTTTGTGTGCACGGTATAGCCGTAGTCAATATACAAGGTGTTCACCAGCTTTCGTTTATTCGTTATCAGGTTTATGATAAAGCGCGCCGTCTTGCGCGGGAAAAGGTTTGGTTTCGTCGGGAGGCAGAAGCCGATATTCCGTTTCAATTTCGCTGCCGGTTGCCGCTTTCACCACCTGCCGAATTTCGCGGTCCATACAGTCCTCCAGTGTTCTTAAGCGGAAGTCGCTGCTTGAAAAGAAGCGTACTCGACTGCCGTCCGCTGATACTTCAATGGTGATTCCCGCCAGCCAGACGCGGTACACGATTCGGTTCATACGCTGCTGCAGTATCTCGCGGAGGGCGCCCTCTGTTACCTTGTCATTCATACGCGCTTACCTCTCTTTTACCGTTTTCGCTGCTTGGCGAGAACGTGAACAGCCGATAGGGATGAGGGAATACGCCGATGATGGTGGTGATTAACAGGACAATCAGTACCATACCGTTTCGGTACAGCCCGTAGATCAGCGGACCGTAATACTCGGCGAGCAGCGTTATGGCAATATAGGTCACGCCCATTACGGCAGGAAAGATACGGCTGTTGCGGTTAAAATAGCAGTTCACGAACAGCGCGATAAAGAAGATGCAGAGGGCAAAATCGGAGATATAATACCAGTCGCGAAAATGCAGGCGACTGATAAAATCATATTGCAGCCATAGCGCGACCGTGTTCCCGAATACGCCGAACAGGATAACCGTCAGCGTCTTTTTAAACAGCCTGTTCGGGGAAGAAAGGTGCGCCTTCCGCCAGGCAGCGGGCATGGAGGATATCGTAAACAAAACGGCTAATCCGCCCAGTGCGACGTATTCCAGCAGCAGATAAAAGGCGCACGGTCTTGTCAGCCGGAAGAAGCCGGGGAGGCCTTCCGAGAGCAGACCGGCAAGCAGAATCAATACGGTAACAGCTGACAGCAGCTTGAGCATTTTAGCTAAAATTTCATTGGTTTTCATCGCGTTTTCTCCTTCCCGTATGATGCAGTTGTTCGTCAGTTTGTATCAGGCATTCCAGCACATTCAGGCTCAGCAGTGCAATCCCGAGCCAATTCAGTATAACGATATACAGCATATCCCGCGTTCCGTAAATGACTGCCAGAACCATGGCAGCCAGCAGCAGCGGTATGGCTGCCATTTCCCACAGAATATGCCCGCGCGCTAAGCGAAAGCGCTTTTGCAGCTGCGAGAGCAGCAGCAGGAAAAAGCCGAGGATATTGATTACCATAATAACGGTGAAAAAAGCGTCCCACTGATTTTTGGTCAGCCAGAGCATGATTTCGTTTATCAGCAGAGCGATTGAGCCGAGCAGGCTCAGCATTCTGTACAGTATCCTCCGCCCGTCCGTTTTGAAAAATGTAACCGTAAAAAACAGCATCTCCAGCACGAGCAAATCTGTCTGAAAATAGGTAACCCTCAGCCCGTCCTTTTCCGTGGAGCTTATGGTAAACAAACGGAAAAAAATAAACGCGAGGCAGCAGAAAGCGCCCAGTGCGAGCGACAGCCATTCAACGGTTTGCCTTAAATCCTTCTTCATATGGTACCTCCTATTCATTAAACGATTGCAGCAGCTTTTCCATTTTCATACAGAACAGGACGTCGCGGTCATCAGGCTCCTTCAGGCACAGTTCAAAATAACTGCCCTTGCCATTCAGATAAACCGAGCTGCCCAACTGTTCGCTCCGGCGCGCTTCTGGCGGGAGAAGAACATAGCCCTTGCCGTTAATGCGTGTTACAGTGCCGCCCTTTTTACGCTTGCCGTCAAGCGCACTGCTCAGTAAGAGCTGATAGCAGATGACGTCCTTTCCGTCTTTCCCCAAGTATACGAAGCGTTTATAGGGGAGCGCCTTTCGGCACAGCGCCGTATCGTACCATGCATCGGGCAATTTAAACTTGGTGCCACCGACAATTTCACAGCAATAGTCGCCGTAGATGTCTATGGTCATGCTCATGCCGTTCTCCTTTCCTCCTCTTTCTTTTTCAGCACTGCCAGCAGATGAAGCCGTGCGGTTTGAAACTCCTCTCCCACCAGACCGATATCCGTGAGGAACTGTTCAAAGTAGGTTGCCGAGCCGTCACCGCTTCTGTTATAGTAGGGAGAGAAGGGGTGATTTTTGGCATAGCCGCTCAGCGCCAGGCAGAACTGGATATACGCCTTTACCTTGCCGGCATGCGTGGTGCTTTCAAACAAACGGAACTCAATGCCCTTGCCCGTAAACATGGAGTGCAGGTTCAGCGCGACATAGCGGGAGCTATAATCGTCGTCTCTGAGACCGTACCAGCAGCTCTTAATGTCCGTCATAGATAAACGGTTCTTCTCTTTGAGGCAGTTGTAGCGGCTGATAAAGTTGGGATTCACCTTGCCGCACCAGTGCAGCATTCTCTTTTGGCTCACATTCAGAGCAGAGAAAATAATATTCTCATTGGACTGAAAGGTTTTTACCAGGCTCATAATGCTGAACGGCGTGTGTCCCGTGTCATCAACATGCACATGAATGCCGCAGGAGTCGGTAACACGCATTCCGTTTTTTCTCAGCACGCGGATAACCTCCTGCAGGATCGGGATATCCTCGTAGCTCAGAATCGGCGTAACTAATTCGCACTTGTAATCCGGGTTGTCGATAGGACGGTTGTTTTCGTCCCTTGAGGCAATGGAGCCATCGTGCGTGATTTTCCAGATGCGGTTCTTTTTATCAACGGGCTTGAAACAGGAGATGCCCTTGAAATATGAAAGATGCTGCGTGCCGAAGTAGCCGGCAATAAGCTCCGCCGCTCTGCGCTTTGTCATACCCGTAAATTCGATTTCCACGCCAAACGACTGCGCTTGGAAACGGAAGTGAATTTTGGTAGCGTTGATATAATCCTCCAGCGTACCGTTAAACCACTTGTGCAAAAACTGAAAGAGGTTCAGCTCAGCCTCCTTGCAGCACCAGTAATCGGGATAGCCGCAACAGCTTCTGACCGTGTCGGGGTAAGAAAATCTCAGCGAGCGCTTATCCAGGAGGATGCTGTTATTCAGCTCCTCCCAGTTGTTGAGCCAGTAATCGGTATTGCCGAAGTAATTGGCGTACTGTCCCGTGGAAAAATCAAACGCACACTTTGCTTCCTTCTTCCATTGGAGCCCGTGCTTGTTAATTTTTTCCGCCGAAAAGAATTCAACGGTCAGCGTCTTGCCGTCTCGCTCCACATTCGATACACAGTATCGTTTTTTGGTGTGCTTCATCACATACTTTGACGGCGAAGCACAAAATTCAAATTTTTTCGTTTCCTCGCTGAATGCAACCCGTTTACCGGTTGTTGACTGTGCAAAAACGCCGGTCTCACACGGAACAACAAACGATTTAATGTGCTGATTCATCGTCTCACAGCAAATGCTCATTCTGCACCTCTTTGCATGGTCGTTTCCGTCATAATAAAAATAGTAAGGGTGATAAGAATGATGATACTACCGAGAAAACAGCGCAGGATTATTTTTGGTTTCCGCACGGCAATTTGCCAAGCTAAGCTATGCTTTTCGCAAGTTCTTAAAAAGAAAAAAGCTAGGCATAACGCCTGAGCTCTTTCATATATGAAAAGTACCCTCGGGTTTCCGTGGTCAGCTTACGCCGCACAACCCGAACGGGATTTTCTTCGAGGCGATAAAACAGTCTACAGGACTGTTTCTCCAGCTTCTCGCGTCCTTCGGTTGCGACAAGCGGCGTTTCGTTTCAAACCCCGTCGGCATAACAAAACAGGCACCATAATGGTGCCTGTTTGTTATGGTGACCCGGACGATACACGAAAATTTTTACAAAGTACAAAAACGACCTATTCATGCGGGTTTGCGGATTTTTTGTTTTGTTAAAATCAGTAATCTACCCAAGTTTTTACCCAAGTTTTTCAGTTTTGTACAATATCTGTAATAGTCCTATATCGACCTATAAAAAAGAGGACAACTATGTGTTATCCTCTCGTTTTGCCTATGCAATTGCGTTAATATAGTTATCAAGCTTTGTTATTGATTCATTGTGCATACTGCTGAACACGTCAGCGTATGTATCAAGCGTTACATGGATATCCGTATGTCCTAACCAGTTTTTTAATACTACAGCCGGAATATTAGCCTCTATACATCTTGTCGCAAAGGTGTGACGCAGCGAGTGTTGACCTCGCATAGGGATAGAACACTTAATACATGAGCGTTTAAAGAATGCATTGACCTGTGCTGTCGTAATAACTTTATCATGCTCATCGTCATAGAATAACAGTCCATATTCATTTTCAGGTGCTTCTTTAATTGCCTTTTCAAGAATCGGCTTTAAGTTATCCATTATTGGAATGTCTCTGATGCCTGCACTTGTTTTTGTTCCATCTTTAATAAACGCTCGATAATCAATCCCTCTTGAAATGGTAGAACGAACATGAATTACCCCGTGTTCAAAGTCAATGTTTTCTGCTTTTAGCGCATTAACTTCTCCCATACGCATACCGCTATAAAGAGAAATCAGAAGCTGAGCTATGTACACGTTTCTGCCTCGCGGAGCCTTATAGTGTTCAAGGTAATCGACAAATCGTTTCTGTTCATCCCTTGTCAAACCGATAACCTTTTTCGTTTTCTTGCTTGATTTCGGACAGCGAACGTTGGCCATTTCAAAGATGTTCTTTTCAATAATACCTTTATTATATGCTTCTCTGAACGCCAAACGGATATGGCGATAAACTTTCGATATAATGCTGTTTGAATAGTTTGTGAGAGTTCTTAAAAACATATCAATTAATGGTGCGGAAACTTCAACAATTGGTATTTGACCTAATGTGCTTTTTTCAATTATTGAGATGGTATGCAGATTTCGGGAATAACCCTGTTCACCGACATAGTTCATTTCAAAATCTTGTTTGCACTTGTTCTTCACGATATCCGGAATTGTTGCGCTTACATCTATTCCCAGTTTCTCTTTTTCAAGTGATTCAAGGAATATCTGCGCTTTTTCATAACAAACAACATCACTCTGTCCGTAAAATGATTTTGCTTTTCTGGTTCCATACACATCATAATAACTCAGCCGGTATTCGTATGTGCCATTGCTGCGAAGTCTTAAACTGCCCTCGCCATTGGCATTCCTTTGCATTTTTGTTGCCATTTTGTTCACTCCTTATTGCCAATATCTGTCTCTTGCTTTCATATGCTTTTTTGAGAAATAATCTATCAAAGCGTGTGCCTCAACTACTTTTACTCTACCAAAATCTGATGAAGGGAATTTTGGATCATTAAATAGTTTCAGTACCGTATCCTTACTCCATCCAAGAAGATTCTTTAAATCTTCAACTGTGTAAAAGCGAACTTCACTGGATATATATAATTGGGTACTTGTGTCTCCACCAATATTCATATTTACCTCCTTGCGCACACAATAACGTAATTCTCGTTTTTTGTTAATTATGCGATTTCCCTGCTTGCATATTTGACTAATCATTCATCGTTGTGAATTATTTTGTAATCAAAGCCTGTTCTTTGTTGACAATAAGTACAGGTGTCCTTTTCAAGCTGCGTCTTGTTCACTCTATATATCGTATAGTTGTGCGTTTGAATAAAGTTATTCAAACATTTGGAACACAAACAAGCTTCAAATTCTTTCTTGTTTGTTATCACATCCAAACCAACACTTATTGCGAGTGCTTTGTCAACCTGTTTCATAAAATCATCTGTTGCCATTCCAATAAAGCCGCACAACATCCGCTTATCAACGGTAGTAATCTGTTCTGCTAATAAGGTGGAACCACAATGAAGTCCAAATCGCGTGCCGATATAAACATGAGTTGGTATATATAATTTCTTTTCCACGCTTGTAATTGGCGCTACAATTGTACTTGGGCTGTGAAGGTTGCCAACATCGTTCTGAATAATCATTACCGGTCTGGTTTTTCGCTGCACAGTACCTTTCCTCTTAGGTAACACACAATAAAAAATGCTGCCTCGTTTAATTAATTTGTCATTATTCATTTTTACACCTCCGTAATTTTTGAAAGTGCAAATACCCATTCGAGTAAATGAGTGTTATGTAATATCATCTGCTAACCCCTGACTATTGTTAATCAATAAAGAGGAATCAACAAATAATACGCACAATATTTGTCCTCGACACCCCTTGTGCAAGTGAATATCACTTGGGAAGTCGTCAGTAGGCAGATTGCGAATCTGCTCCACGGGAATCTCACCCCTCCGAGGAACACTCCGAGCCGCTTAAAAACGGGAGTACCATTGTCTTTCCAATTGTCATCGCCATACAAGTTGCAAACTTATATTATATGTGCTTTTGTCGCTCGCCCTTAAAAAGTGGTCTTGGCGTGACACATAGACGGCTTGCCCTTTTTCAGAGGACGTTGGAATTGATGTTACTGACGAATGGGTATTTACTTTTCAAGGTTTTGAAAGGGTAAAAAAATAAATCCCTTCACTTGAAGCCACGAGAAAGCATAAATTATGCGGTTTTTGAAAAAAATTTACAAAAAGATTTTTTTGCCGTTGCTAAACGTCGACTCACGTTGCTTTGATTTACGCCCAATTTTTTCGCATATTCTTGTTGAGTAACGCCTTTTATGTAAATTGCAATGAGTATTTCTCTATGTTGTGGTTTCATTTTTGACAGCGTTTCCCTTACTCGCTCTATATCATTGTTCTCACTTAATAAACGGTAAAGATTATCATCTTCATAAATTAACCACTCTGCATCGGCAATATCATTATCAAGGGTCGAATGTCTCCTTCTTTCTGTATGGTTATTGTTTTTTTCTTTTCGATCAAATTCTGTTAGTATTTCATACCATTCCTCGCTTACTTCAATCTGTTTTGTACCTGAAGCAGTTATGTATTCGTATATCATTTGTAATCTCCTTTGAATTCTGAATTTTGGTTATTTGTTCAAAATTCTGAGATTACGGATACCCAGCGATATATGTTTGCCAATGTGTCGTAATTATGATTTTTCCTAATTTGTTACGAAGAAAAAAACAGAAGCCTGACGATTATCGCCAGGCTTCTGTTTGAAAGAGTCGATGGAGTCATAGATTTTTTGAGGATAATAATTGCTTTAGTTTTCCAGCTATTAGCAGAACAGACTCTAGGATTAAGCTCATAGAGAATGTAACGAACAAAGAATTGTTTTTAAAAGAAAAAAACATAAAAACTAGCAACAGAAGGAAAACTAAAATGATTCGTGAAATAAATCGAAACTTCATATAATCATCTTTTGTTAGAGGTTTTTCTGAAGAATCCATAGGGGCAAGAAAGTAAATAACTATTGTTGAGAATAATACTATTAATAGAATAAAGAACGTAAACTTGATTGGAATTAGCAATTTAATTAATAGTAATGATATCAACAATAAGGATGAGGTGATTATTTCACAATATATCTCTTTGGAACTGTGAAAACCACCTGCATATATTCTAATAGCTTGAAATGAACAAAAGAATATAACACTTTCTAAACCTATATGAAAAATTATTCCCACAATCAAAGAAAACACACCAAAAAACAGTGTTGAATATATAATAAAAAATGCATAATTATACATATCAACACTGTAAGTTGGTTTTGTTTTTTTAATAATGTAATATGTTGTTTTTTTTGACAACCACACAATCATTTCTTATAGTTCTTTGCTTCTTTTGGAAGTTTTGGTTGATAAGCAGCAACGCTGGTTGTGCTATTTACATTTGTTTTAACAGTAAACGAAACAACCTTATCAACTAATGAAATAAAAGCCTTTTTCATAGCAATCCTCCTTTCTAATATTTTGTTTTCTATAGTTTATAATGTACCTGTAAACAACAGTTATATCAATATATATTGACAAATGACATAAAAGCAGGATATAAATGCAACAATATTTTTCATAATAAAAATAGTTTTATTATATTTAAAAATTACAAACTATAATAAAAATAATATGCATATAGTTAATTCAATCTACCTATTTAAAGTGCTACAATTAATTATGAAAAGGTGATGATAATATGCAATATGATTTGAAAGATATAGGAAAGAAGATTGCATTTAGAAGAAGAGAGTTGGGATTAAAACAGTCCGAGCTGGCAGAAAAAATCAACATATCAAATACACATCTTTCAAATATTGAGAGAGGGAAGAAACCACCTGGATTTATGGCGTTTCTTGATATATGTGCTGAATTAAAAGTCGGTCCGGAATATTTAACATCTGGAAAAATATATACAGATGTAGACGAGGAAATAATTAATAAGATAAAAATGTGTTCTACAGAAAGTAAAATACTTATTTCTAAAATAGTCGATGTATTTTTATAACAAAATGTACTTGATAACATTTTTTGATTGTCGTATAATTGCTATGTTAATTATACGATTTTTTTATGGTGATGAATATGAAAATAGCAATATGTGACGACATTAAAGAGTATAGAAATACTATAAAATGTTATGTTCATGAGTTTTTCAAAATGAAAGACCTTGAGTGTGAAGTGAATGAGTTTGATAATGGTAAAGCGTTGCTTATGTCAGATAATCGGTACGATATACTGTTCTTAGACATTGAGTTAGGAGATATCAACGGGATTGAAATCGCAAAGCAAATACAAACAACATACAGTAGCACCATCATTTTAATCATTACATCACATAACGAATATTTGGATGATGCGATGGATATAAAAGTAACCAGATATATTGATAAACCGATTTCACAAACCAGGGTTTTCTCTGCACTTAATAAATCACTTGAACTAATTAATCAGCAATTTATTGTATTGCATACGATAGATAACAGAATTGTCAGAATAAAAGTTACCGATATTGTTTATGCAGAAGCAAAGTTAAAGAGAGTTAGTGTTGCAACACTACAAAATGGAATTATCACCATAAAAGAAAGTCTTAAAGTAATTAGAAACAAACTGCCGGAAACCTCTTTTGCAACTCCGCACAATAGTTATGTTGTTAACCTGGATCATATTGGTACATATAGACGGGATGAACTAATAATGGTTGCACCTTATAACAAGGTTAGGATTACGGTTACTTCTAGAAAACAGACTGCCTTCAAACGACAGTTTTTATCATATATCGGCGAAGGAGGGGTATGATGCCAAAATACATCATTGATGTTTTTATGTATGTGTTTGAATGGCTGCTGTTTTTCTATTACACAAACACTCTGTTTCGAAGAAAGCGTCAGACCGCTGTCACTATTATTGCTTCTTTTGTCGGTTACATAGTACTGTTTGCGGCGTATCAATTCAATATAACCTATTTGAATGCTATATTTATCATTTTGGTGAACTCCTTACTGATTAAATTATTGTTTGATGTAGGATATAAAACGGCGGTCTTTCATTCAATCATTTTCCTAGTTGTAATGTTTGGAACGGAAATCTTGGTTATGTCGCTGAGCAATCTTTTGTTTGGCAGTTTTAATGCATTTGAAAATGAAATCATTGCTTATCTTTTTGTTATCAGTAGCAGCAAGGTATTGTATTTGTTGGTGATGGTTTTGCTGCTTAATTTGTTTGCCCAGAAAGAAGACAGGGAGCAGCGCAGTAAGATTTTTTGGTTACTCTTTTTGGTGCCGCTTTCCAGTATTCTAATGCTGACAGCGTTTCGGTATATTACTTATTTGGTTGAGTTACCATCGGAAATGAGCCTCCTTTGGATGGTTGCCTGCTTGCTGACACTGTTTTCAAACATCCTAGTATTTTTTATCTACGAATATTCTGTGAAAAGCACGAAGGAGCTGGAACAGCTAAAGGCATTGCGCATAAGAGAAGAGCAGGATAAAAAGTACTTTGAAGTCATCGAACAATCGAATCACGAAATGCGGGTGTTTTCTCATAATATTCGCAACCATCTGACACAGATACGAAATCTTGACGATATTCAAGAGGTCAGGTCCTATGTAGACGGCTTATATCCTGACTTGGATACCTTTTCCCGAATTGGTATCAGTAAGAATCCGATGCTGGATTTAATTATCAGCAAGTATACGGCTTTATGCGAAAAACATCATATTCGGTTTGATGTTGATGTTAAAACGGCAAATCTTTCCTATATGGAAAACACCGATTTATCTACCTTGCTGAACAATCTGCTGGACAATGCAATGGAGTCGGCAGTGCAGTCAAAAGTGAAATGGATTGAGTTGAAAATCTTTTCCCGTAACCAACAATATGATGGTTTAATCCTCAGCAACTCCTGTGATGAAGAACCAACAGAAAAAAACGGCAAACTGTTAACATCAAAGAAAGACAAATCGGAGCACGGCTTAGGCATAGCCGCCGTGAAGAAGATTGTGAAGAAATATAATGCTATCTATGATTGGAATTATAATGAAAGGAAAAACGCTTTTCTTACAACAATTGCCTTCAAAAAAGCATGAACAACCTTCCAAAGAGAAAATGAGCGACCTTTTTTGTCGCTCATTTTCTCTTTACGTGTGAATAATTTAGGTCACAACAATCTTAAATGCAGAAACATAGTGTTCATCGATTTGTTTTTTTATAAAAGGATTGAAATACTCATGACAAGGAACAATTTTTATAGCACCCAAATGAAATTTCGGAATGCCAAAATAATCTGCAATTTGCTGTTTCCGTTTGTTCATTCTTGGAGCACGATTAATTCTAAGGAGCAGATAATCGCCTTTGGAATATTTCTTCCAAAAGCGTTCATTAGAATATCGTTTATCAATCATTTCTAAATCTCTGTGTTTTTTAATTTGTTCCATAGGGGTGGGCATAGCGTGAATAGCTGAAGGATACAATTCTTCTATCAAATCGTTCCATAGCTGGACGTATTTATCCAAGTTAATCTTTTTTATATCCGTTCTTGCGGCAAAAGCAAGAGACAAAAATTTGGGAGAACTGTTTTCTTCAATTCTATAGTAACTATTCAAATTATGGTTGAGAAAGTATTCATATTTGGATTTGTTAAATTGTTTTTTAGCAGAAAGATCCATATTGTCCAAAAATGAATATGAGTGAAACATAGCTATGTCAAGAAAAATGTCAACTGCTGCAGCAACTTGACTTTCTAAATCCATTAGCATTTCTGCATTTATATCACGCTCTTTGCTACCTGTAATAATTCTTTGTGGGCCAAGCTTAATAAATTTGATTAAAAATGATGTCTTTTTTATATCAAAATCATCAAGTTCATCCAAATCTCGGAGTAGATTGTTAGAGTCAAGACTGCTGATAATAATTCTTATCTTGTCTTGTTCTTTAATAATCTTTTTTACTTTCATAAAAGGCAACGTTCGTCCTTCTATTTTAATATTCAATTCTTGAATACATCTGTTTAGTGTTTTATTAATTGATGCAATAAAAGAATTAACGGTTTCTTCATCTTTGAATTTTGGGTTATCCAATATGATAAATCTCTCGATGTAACAAGTTGAATAGTTGAGAAGCAAGGCTCTTTCGCCGTAATTAATATTCATGATTCTACCTCATCTTCAAAATATATGTTTTCTAATTGACATCCGTTATAATAGAAGGCTATTTTCTTTACTTCAAATCGATTTCTGCAAAACATTTGAAGAATTCGTTCATTATGCGGTTTTATTTGTTCACCGACAACGACACCGCATATGGCCTTGGAAATTTCTGGCACAAAAAAATCATTTGCGCCATACGCAACAAAACGATATTCTCTTTCTTGTTCCCAATCCCGCAGTTTACTCAGATAATTGTATTTTACAAAATCCTCATTGTTCCGAAGAAACTGGACATCGTTAAGACTTCTGGTTACAATATCGCCTTCAAGAGTTGAAAGCAAACGAGTTGCCATATCAGAATTAATTTGAATGTTTTTCTTGTATTCATTTATGTATGTCACGTTTCCGCAGGTAATTAAGGATGCCCCAAGAGCATTACTTATTAATTCTTTCAATTTTTCTTTATTGAATACAAAACATACACCGTTGTTATCTGAAGCATACTGCGCCCACATTCTTGGAAAAGAAAAACCGCGTCCGGAAAAATCGGTATATCGTGTAATCCTATCTACTGTTTTATTTCGCAGCGGATGATCTGTGGAAAAACACAGCAATTGCACATATTGGTTGTTTGTGAATTTAAAATGCTCAATTAAGCGCGCTACCAGCGCTCTTGACAGCTCATTTGTAACAATTTTTGGCTTTGATTCAAGCGTATCGTTCATAGTGGTTACTTTTGAAAACTTAAGCGAATCACCGGATAGTATCATTGCTGCTTTATCAACATTTGTATAGTGATATACATACTTGGACACATCAAAGTTTTTTTCGTACAGTGTTAGCCATGCATCATTACATATTTTCATATCGACACCCCCTTTTTCAACTAAGTAACGATACATTTTTTAAGATGAAAACTAATTATTCACCTACTAAAAAAATAGATGAATTTTGTCAAAATAACAATAAAAAGGGATAAATGCTTGATGTATTTTGATTAACAACAAAAGTTTTCCTATAAGAAAAAATAATTTACAATAGAAAAATATCGCATACACAGACGACAAATATCGCGAAAGAGGCAACATTTGTCCACAGATATTGAAAGACAAAGCAAAGAACAGATAGAATAACAAAAGCCGATAG
>CALGGQ010000163.1 GCA_937915775.1 uncultured Clostridia bacterium
ACGCTCTTCCGATCTGAGACCGTGCAGACAGAAGCTTCGCAGGCTGTAGAAAACGCACAGGCTGCAGCAGCAGAGACAGTAGAAAAGGTACAGACCGCAGCAACACAGACGGTTGAAAATACACAGGCGCAGGCTGCGGCAGCAGGGGCACAGGCAAAACCCCAAGCTGCAAATATAGCAGAGAAAGCAAAGGGCCTAACAAAGCAGGCAAAGATGCTGCTTTGCGGCATCGCAGGCGTGATCGTTGTAGTGTTGCTTGCAATCATCATAGCTTCGCTTGCAGGAAAATCCGGCAATTCCATCATGGTAAGCAGAAATGCCTTAACAATGCTCGAAAACAGCGAAGACGAAGTATACTGCTTTGTTAACGGCTACGGAAAATCCGTAAAGATTAAGGACGTTGAGGGAGAATTCTATTCATTGCTCTCTTCTTCGGACGGATCTGTGATCATAGGTAAGGACGATGAAAACTACTATGCAGTGTCCATAAAGGGAGCTGTCAAGCTTGCGGATTACCTGAACTATGCAGCTGTTTCAGGGGATAATTCCACTGTTGCCTTTATTACCGGCAACGATGACGATAACACTCTTTACCTTATTAACTTAAAGTCGAAGAAAAAAACGAAGATAGCCTCCGACGTGTCAAGCACTGTGCTTTCCGTATCCTTAAAGGGCAAGGCGGTTGCTTACATCAAGGATGATATGCTCTACGTGTCGACCGGCAGCGGAAATGCTACGAAGATCGCAGGAAAATCCACTCCTCTGGCAGTTTCCGATAACGGCAAGATGCTCTATTATATTGATAGTAGCGAAACGGAAACACTAAAGCTTTATAACGGCAAGGATAAGCTGAAGATCTCCGACACCGTAAATAGGAAGATGTACGTTGTCAACAGCACTCTTTCACAGGTGATCTACACTACATATGAGGACGGCGAGTATAAGACTTTTTTGAGCGAAAACGGCAAAAAGCGCTGGTACTGGCTGGATGGCGATAAACGGATTCCTGTGGAGGGCAAGGTCGTCTTTGACGAGGTAACGTTCTCCTATGTGGAGGGCAAGGTCGTGCTGCGCGATATCAGCCTGTATGCCAAGCCCGCACAGAAAATCGCCTTTGTCGGCTCCACCGGTGCCGGAAAGACAACGATTACCAACCTGATTAACCGCTTTTACGATATTCAGGAGGGCACCATCACCTATGACGGCATTGATATCAAGCGGATTAAGAAGGCGGATTTGCGCAAATCACTGGCGATGGTGCTGCAGGATACGCACCTGTTTACGGGCACGATTATGGATAATATCCGCTACGGCAGGCTGGACGCTACCGATGAGGAGTGCATTGCCGCCTCCAAGCTCGCTTCGGCGCATTCGTTTATTCGTCATCTGAAAGACGGTTATGAAACGGAAATCACCGCCGACGGCGCGAACCTTTCGCAGGGGCAGCGCCAGCTGCTCGCGATTGCCAGAGCCGCGGTTGCCGACCCGCCTGTGATGATTCTGGACGAGGCGACCTCCTCGGTCGATACGCGAACGGAAGCGCATATTGAGCACGGTATGGACCGTCTGATGGAGGGCAGAACGGTGTTTGTGATTGCGCACCGCCTCTCCACCGTGCGCAACGCCAACGCCATCATGGTGCTCGAGCACGGCAACATTATTGAGCGCGGTGACCACGACTCTCTGCTGGCGCAAAAGGGCAGATATTATGAGCTTTGCACCGGCAAGGCGCAGCTGTCCTAATCAATATCTTGTGTAGCAAAACAGCTTTGACTACCATGGGTACTGACATTTTATATAGTTAATTTTTTACAGAAAAAATTATTAAAAAAGTCTTTACAAAAGGGGCGAATAATGCTATAATCTGTATGATTAAACTATATTGGATTAATATCTATACTGAATTATGAGGTGTTAAAAATGAAAAAGGTTTTATCTATTGTACTTTCCCTGGTGATGCTTCTCAGCGCAGGCATGGCTACCATGAGTGCTTTTGCGGCAACCGTCGGCAGCTATGAGTCAACCACAAAGCCGTTTGATAACAAAATTATTACCCGCGTAAACGGCAAGGACTCCAACGACATCGACTATGAGAAGGATGACGACAAGCGTCAGATTAAGTTCACCTACACCGGCGACGGTAAGGTTACCGGCTGGGAATTTGAAGGTATGACGGAAGGCGTTGATTACGAAATCGTTGAGAGAGGCGATAACTATATCATTATCCACATTCTTGAGGACTATGACGGCGACGTTATTGCTAACGCTATCGTAGAGGAGCCTACCAGTGAAACCACTACTGTTCCGGAATCCACTACTGCGGCAACCACCAAGAAGAACGAAGACCAGAAGTCCCCTGCAACAGGCGCTTCTGTAGCAGCCGGTATTGCAGCAATGGGCGCCGGTGCCGCTATTCTTGCAGCTCTTAAGAGAAAGAATGACGCTGAATAATTTTTGAGTGTTAAGCCCGTAACGTGAGTTATGGGCTTTTTTTTGACGAAAATTAACGGAGGGAATTATGGCTGACGAACGATACGATTTGCCCGAGGAAGAGGAGCAGGATAATCGGCGCGGTATACGCATTATTCTGATTATCCTTGCCGTCATACTGCTGGTGTTCGGCGGCATCTATACGGGCTATTACTTCTACAGCAGCTATGAAGCGCTGAAGGAGGAGGAATCGCTCTCGCAGGTAACCGTCACACAGCCGTCTACTACCGAGGCGCAGGCGCTGATTGACAATCCGATTGATTTCAAAACGCTGTGGGAAACGAATGCCGATGTCATTGGCTGGCTGCAGGTGCCGGACACCAAGGTGGATTATCCCATTGTGCAGCACGGGTATGACGACAGCTTTTATCTCAAGCACTCGGCGGTTGACCAGTCGTGGAAATCGAGCGGCGCGATTTATACCGAGCTGTGCAACTTCAAGGATTTTACCGATAGGGTGACGGTGATTTACGGCCACAACGGCTATTCGGATACGATGTTCACCACCCTGCACTACTTTGAGAAAGCAGATTTCTTTAACGAGCACGAATTCTTTTATATTTACAGACCGGGCGAAAAGCTGACGTATCGGATTGTGTCCGCCTTCAAGTATGACGACAGGCATATTATGAACAGCTTTGATTTCCACCAGCCGTCCGTCTTTGCGGAGTTTGAGGAGATGATTATGAACCCGCAGACAACGGCGAAGAATGTGCGTGAGCTGGAGCAGCCGCTCGGTGCAAACGATAAAATTGTCGTGCTCTCCACCTGCATTACCAACCAGAAAAGCAACAGATATTTAGTATGCGGAGTATTAATGAAGAATGAAAAGACCAATTGACCCCAATCTCAGCAATCGCGGCGAGGACGATATCCTGCTGAATATCGGCGAGGCAAAGCCGGAGTTCGGCTTTAATGATTATACCGAACCGAAGCCGGAGCCGCAGTTTGAAATGAACGATAAAATCGAGGTGGCGACCATCAGCGGTACGCCGATGAAAACGCTGGAGGCGGACGAGCCTGCTGCCGAGGACACGGCGGAGCACCATCACCATCACACATCTGACGGGACGGAACATCATCACTATTCGTCCGACGGCTCCTCGCATCATCATTCCTCAGGCAGTTCTTCTCATCACCATTCCTCAAGCAGCTCGTCGCATCACTCGTCGAGCAGCTCGTCGCATCACCATTCGTCCGGCAGCTCCTCTCACAGCCATTCCTCAAGCAGCTCGCATCACCATTCTTCTTCCAAAAAGAGCAAGAAAAAGATGCCGCTGCCTGCCAAAATAGCGCTGGCAATTCTGCTTATATTGCTGCTGCTCGTAGTCATTGCGGTCGCGACGTTCTTCGTGATGCGGCATTTAGGGCATCAGCAGTTCAAGCCCACGGCTTCCGCGGACGCACCGTATCAGGAAACGATTGAATATAACGGCCACACCTATCGTTACAATGATGATGTGATTGCACTGGCGTTTATGGGTATTGACCAGCGGAAGCTGGAAACCGCGGACCAGACGGATTTCGTCGGTGCGTCGGACGCCGATTTAGTGGCCGCCGTTGATACCAAAACCGGTCAGACGAAGGTCATCGCCATCCCGCGTGATACGATGGTGGATATTGATATCTTTACCGAAAGCGGCATTTTGCTGCGTACCCAGCAGGCGCAGCTCTGCCTGGCGTATGCGTACGGCGACGGCGGTGTGAAAAGCTGTGAAAGCACCGTCGCGGCAATGAGCCGTGTGCTGTATAATATTCCCATCAGCCGTTATTATGCGCTGGATCTGGACGGCATTAAGCCGCTTAACGACGCCATCGGCGGCGTTACGGTTGTTTCTCTGTACGATTTCACCAATCTCGGCATCAAAAAGGGAGACACGGTTACCCTGCACGGCGATATGGCGGAATGGTACGTCAGAATTCGTGATATGGACGAGGTGTCTGCATCGCTCAACAGAACGGAACGCCAGGTGCAGTACGTTAAGGCGTACGCCAACCAGGTGCTGCCGGCGGTTATCAAGGATTTTTCCATTGTTTCCAATCTCTATTCCGTCGCTTCGGATTATTCCGCGACGAACTTAACCCTCAGCAACACGACCTATCTTGCGTCGCTGCTGCTCTCCAAGGGCATCAGAAACTTTGATACCTACACCATTCAGGGCGAGATGAAGGGCTCTGTGGAGGACCCGTTCGTTCCCGGTATTATCCACGCAGAGTTTTATCCCGATGATGACAGCGTGATGCAAATCGTGCTGGATACCTTCTACCAGCAAATTGATTAAATACCTATATATAATAGAAAAGGGCTGACGCAAGTTTCTTGCGTCAGCCCTTCACTATTAACTACTAACCACTAACTACTAACTATTAACTACTAACTACTATATTGCCATTGCCGCGTGGAAAGCGGATTGCGTGGCGTTGCCGATGGTACCGCCCTTGTCGGCGTCGCCGATTAAGGTGCAGGGAATGCCCTTTTCCTTCAGCTCCTGCGCGAGCGCTGTATTCGGGCGAACGCCCATTGAGAGCACCACCAGGTCAGTCTCTATTTTGCGCTGACCGGCTTTGTCCTCTACGGTAATAGCGCCGTCCTCAATGGAAACGAGCTTGGTGGAAAGCAGTATCTCCGTGCCGTACGGTTGGATGCGGCTGAGCGAATCGTCTACAAACTGGAACCATGCGTTGCCCGCCACCTTGTCCGCCATCTCCACGACGGTGACGGTATTGCCCATTTCATTGAGCTTTTCCGTTGTTTCAAGTCCCGTCAGACCGGAGCCGATAACGGCAACGCGGCTGTTTTCAACCGCCTTTTCACCGAGCAGAATTTGAGGCGCGGTGACAACATTTTCACCGTCGATGCCGGGGATGGAACGCGGCTTGATCGGCGTGCCGCCGGTTGCCAGCAGCACGGCGTACGGCTTTTTCTCCGCGAGCATTTGAGCCGTGACCTCTGTGCCGCACTGCACGGTGATACCGAGGTCGGCAGCCTCCGTCAGCATATCCTCAATGGCCCAGTGAAGCTTATCCTTGAACGGACCGGAGGCAGCGATGTTGACCTGACCGCCCGGTTTTTCGTCCTTTTCATACACGGTCACGTTAAAGCCGCGGCGCGCGAGCGTAATCGCAGCTGTCAGACCGGCAGGACCGGCGCCGACTACGGCAACTTCAAAGCCTCTGCCCGTCTTTGGCATAGAAGCGTATTCGCGCTCGATACCGACGGACGGATTCAGCGCGCATTCACCGGGCGTGCCCTTGTTCGAAGCGTTGTCAATGAACGACTTAATGCAGTGCAGACAGCCGATGCAGCGCCTGATTTTTTCGGGGTGGCCGTCCTGCGCCTTTTTCGCCCAGTACGGGTCGCAGATAAAGTTGCGCGCAGAGCCGACGAAATCCTGGTACCCCTCCTCAAGCTGCTTTTCCGCCTGCTCGGGCGAGCGGATAAAGTTCGCCGCAATTACGGGAATGCTTACCACGCTCTTAATCTCTTTGGCAAGATAGGCGCGCCAGCCGGGCTCAAAGGAGGTCGGCTCCAGCCAGTAGTTATAGGTATCGTAGCACGCGGAGGAGACGTTGATGGCGTCCACACCGAGCGCTTCTAAGCGCTGGGCAATTTTTTTGCCGGTTTCAAGGTTATAGCCTTTTTCGGGCTGACCGATACGGTCGTACATCTCGTCGGCGCACAGGCGGACAATCAGCGGATAATCGCGTCCGCACTGCGTTTTGATGCCGTCAATAATCTCTGTGATGAAGCGCAGGCGGTTGTCAAACGAGCCGCCGTATTCATCGGTGCGCTGATTTGTGTTCGGAGAGAGGAACTGCTGCAGGATATAGCCGTGCGTGGCGTGCAGCTCCACGGCGTCCACGCCCGCCTTTTTGCAGCGGACGGCGGCGGCGATAAAATCGTCGCGCAGCTTATGTACCTCGCGCTTGCTCATCGCGTGAATACGCATCGCGCCGTGCGCGGAAAGCTCGCATTTACTCGGCGCCTGCTGCGACATACAGATTTTTTTCTGCTCCAGCCCGAGCAGCACCGGCGTTGCCTTAAAGAGCATCTGCGGCACCTTCGGAAAACGGTCGGTAATCGGAATGACGAGCGGCAGGGAATTAATCGAGCTACAGTAGCCCTGTCTGCCGGGGTGATGCAGCTGAATGCACAGCTTGGTGCCGTACTGATGAATGCGCCGCGCCATTTCGCGCATCGGCTCAATATGCCTGTCGCTGCTCATGGAAAGCTGGGTGAAGGTGGAGGTAGCCGCCATATCGTTCACGCGGCAGATGCCCGGAATAATCAGACCGACGCCGCCCTTGGCGCGCTCCTCGTAATAATTCATCATCCGCTCGGTGGGCTCACCGTTCGTCTGACCGAGGGAAAATTCCGCCGCGGTCATCACCACGCGGTTTTTGACCTCCATCGTGCCTATTTTCATCGGGGAAAACATCACATCATAGCTCATCGTTTTCCGCTCCTTTCAACACATAGTCTATGATTAGTATAATATTTCTATCAAAGTTTGTCAACGTAAAACGGGGCGTATCGCAGAGATACGTCCCGTTTGGTCATTGGATATAACGGATACCGATGATGACGGCGGCAGCCTGAACGGCAAGAATGGTTATGAGCATCAGCAAATCGGTATAGAGGATACCTTTTTGCCATCTGAAAGCATCTATCTTTCCTCTATGCCCGGAAGAAAAACAGTATATTATTCCGAACAAGCCGTTTATCAGTAGAAACGCCAGTATCAGTATGTGAGAGAAAACGGCAAGAGTAGATAAGCGCTGTGTTATATCGATGGCAGTTGCAAAAGGAAACAGATATAATAAAACATATTCTGCCAACGAGGTTTCACATAGCTCCTTAAGGTTACCGCTGCATAGCAAAAAAGGAATGACGGACAGGCTGAACAGAGAGCCGCAGAGTATACAACCCTTTGCCTTTATTCGGGTGTAGAGAAAGGCTGTGGTGGTGCCGCACAGCGTGCCCAGCAAAAGGAAAAAGGAGGTATACACCAGTGCTTCATGTGCTCTGCTGAAAAACAGCGCCATAGTCAGATAAAGACAGTATAAAACGGTTAAGCAGATCGTTGATTTCCGTATTCCCGCATCATTGTGCAGGCGGTTAAGTTTGATTCCTATTTCACCACCGTTGCCCATACTGCCGACAGCTTTGTCCAGTGCATAATCCATACTGTATCCTGCTTCGGTATAATAGGCAATTCTGTCATCAATATGAGCATTCAGCTCGGCAGCAATTTCTTTTCGTGCTGCTTTATCATCTATTTCCGCCAGTATGGCGTTGATATAATCCTCTCTGTTCATCAGGCAAGCCCCAGCACCTTGTTAACATGGGAGGAAAAGGATTGCCATTCCGCTGTTTTTTCCGCAAGCTGCTGTTTTCCTTTTTTGGTAAGATGATAATATTTGCGCCTTCTGCCTTCAAATTCCTCCCAATAGCTATCCAGAAAATGCTCCTTTTCCAGTGCGTGTAATATAGGATATAGCGTGCCCTCGCTCATTTCAAAGGCGTTTTCGCTGCGGATTTCCAGCTCACGGATGATTCTATAGCCGTATAAATCCTTGTTCTCCAGCACGCTGAGCACCAAAAGATAGGTGCTTCCCTTCAGTAATTCCTTGGAATATTTCATCATAATACCTCCATAAAGTAATGCCTTGCATCACAATGCATATACATTGTAATACAAGGCATTAAATTTGTCAATAGCCATTTTGCAATTTATAAATCCAGTTCGGCGATGATATCCTTGAGCACGGAGGCAGATTCGTGCAGCTTCTGCTGCTCCTCGTAGTTGAGGTCAATTGGCACCTTGGTTTCCACGCCGTTTTTGCCGACAATAGAGGGCATACTCAGCGCCACGTCGCCCAGTCCGTAATTATCGTGCTGAATGGAGGAGACGGGCAAAATGGATTTTTCATCGCGGATAATCGCCTCGCAGATACGCTTGACGGACATCGCAATGCCGTAGTAGGTCGCCTTTTTCTTTTCAATGATTTTGTAGGCGCTGTTTTTCACCTCGTCGGCAATCTCCTTGGTCGCTCTGCTGTGCTCGTGGTAGCCGCGCATTTCGCAGAAGCGGTCCAGCGGAATACCGGAAACATTGGCGCTGCTCCAGGCGGCGATTTCGCTGTCGCCATGCTCGCCGATGATGAAGGCGTGCACGCTGCGGCTGTCTACCCCCAGATGCTCGCCGAGCAGGTATTTGAGCCTGGCGGAATCCAGCACCGTACCCGAGCCGAACACACGGTTTTCCGGAAAGCCAGAGAGCTTTGCCGCCGCATAGGTCAGCACGTCCACGGGGTTTGCCACGACGAGCAGAATGCCCTCGCAGTCGCGTTTGGCAATTTCGGGGATAATGGATTTAAAAATGCCGACGTTTTTCTTCACTAAATCCAGCCGTGTTTCGCCCGGCTTCTGTCCGGCGCCGGCGGTGACGATAATGACCGCGGCGTCGTTCTGCTCGCCGTAGATATAC
>CALGGQ010000164.1 GCA_937915775.1 uncultured Clostridia bacterium
GTTCATGTCAAGGTATTCGGCAACCTCGTTTTCGTCAAGCAAGTAACTGATATTACCGCCGTTGCGCTCGTCCCAGCCGAGGCGGTACATATTCGCCGTGGTGGCGCACATTTCTTTGACAAACGGTGCATCTAAAATGTTTTTCATCTTAATGAAAGCACCTCCTGCTCATATCTCTTTACCTCTGCGTAGTATTCGGCAGGGGTGTTTTCTCTTTTAAGGTATTCCTGCCAAATATCATAAAACGGCGCAGTTTTCAGTTCCTCCTGTAATACCATTAATTGCGTAAAGTCGGAGGCATCCTGCAGTTCCTTTAATTTATCATTTGGCTGAAGGAGTGCAAAGAGTAAGGATTTCTGCACGTTGCGCACGCCTGTTACCCAAGCAGAGATACGGTTAATGCTTGCATCAAAATAGTCAAGCGCAATATTGACTCTGCCATCAAGACCGCCGCAGCGGACAATCTCTCTGCAAATCTCTTTTGTTTCGTCGTCAAAGAGCACCACGTGGTCGCTGTCCCAGCGGATAGGACGGGTAACGTGAAGTGCAATTTCAGGGAAGAACGTGAGCAACGCAGGGATTTTGTCGCTGACAACCTCGGTTGGATGATAGTGTCCGTTATCCATCAGCGGAATACATTTATCTTTGTTTTCTGCTGCATAACTGAGTGCAAATTCGGCAGAGCCGACGGTGTACGCCTCAACGCCGATACCGAACACCTTGCTTTCAATACAAGGTTTCACGAGGTTAAAATCATACGGTTCGGAGAGGATTTCATCAATGCTCTCACGGTAGCGTACTCTCGGTCCCATTCTGTCGGCAGGGATATCCTTAAAGCCGTCACCCGTCCATATATTCATTACGCAGGGCTGACCGAGTTCTTCGGCAAGGTACTGAGAAATACGAATACACGCTTTGCCGTGTTCAATCCAAAAGCGTCTTGTTTCTTCATTAGGTGAGGAAAGCGTGAGCGGGTCACATTTGGGGTGTGAAAAGAAGGTGGGGTTAAAGTCGCAGCCGAGCCCTCTCTCCTTGCAGAAATCCACCCATTTTTTAAAGTGCTTCGGCTCAAGCTTATCACGATCTGCCCACTCTCCGTCCTCAAAGATAGCATAACAGGCGTGAAGGTTTAATTTCACTTTACCCGGAACGAGCTTTAACACTTCGTCAATATCTGCCATCAATTCCTCTGGCGTTCTTGCTCTGCCCGGATAGTTGCCCGTTGTCTGAATACCGCCCGTCAACGGTTTGTTCGGGTCTGTATCAAAGCCCCTTACGTCATCGCCCTGCCAGCAGTGGAGCGACACGGAAACGTTCTTTAAAACGTCAAGCACTTTATCCGTATCCACACCCAAAGCGGCGTAGACTTGTTTTGCATCGTTATATGACATCACATTACCTCCTGAATATCAAAGGATTGTTTGACGAGTTCTCTTGCTTTTTCAAGCGTTAAAGCCTTATCGGCATACATTAACTGGCTGATAATATTGCCTGTTGCGGTTGCTTCTACGGGACCTGCAAATACCTTTTTGCCCGTATAGTGTGCGGTCAGTTGATTTAAGTATTTGTCTTTACTGCCGCCGCCGACAATATTAATCGTATCAATCGTTTTGCCGCTGATTTTTTCAATTTCAAGCACGGCGTCAGCGTAAGATTTAGCAAGCGAATGATAAATGGTATTGATGACGACATCAATGCTCAAGTTATCATTTTCAAGATAAGTACGTATAGCGTCTATCATATTATCGGGAGCGATAAACGCAGGCGCATTTGTATCAATCATTTCAAAGGTTTTGCAGTTCATTGCAAGGCGCATCATATCGTCATAGCTGTACCGTTTATTCAGATTTTTACGCACGTTCTGAAACAGCCACATACCCATAATGTTCTTGATCATTCTGTAAACAGGTTTGGTTTGTTCTTCCGGGCCTCCTCCAGTGAAGTCAGTTGCACCTGCTCCTGCTGGTAAGCCTCACGCATCTGCTCGTATTTCTTGCCCAGTTCATGTTCCATCAGGAGCGCATAGGCGAGTTCCTTGAACTTGCGG
>CALGGQ010000165.1 GCA_937915775.1 uncultured Clostridia bacterium
AACTCAGGCGGTCAGGCAAGCGTTACGATTATCCGCGCGATGTCGCTCGGTGAGGTCGATTTCAGGGATTATTTCCGCGTGATATGGAAGGAAATCCGCGTCGGTCTTGTCTGCGGACTGAGCCTTGCCGCCGTCAATTTTGTCAAAATCTGGCTGGTGGACAAAATGCTGTTCAGAAACGACGAAATCACGCTGCTGATTGATATTGCCATCTGCCTGACGCTCGTGGTGGAAATCGTGTTTGCCAAATTTATCGGCTGCTCGCTGCCGATGCTCGCCAAGAAAATCGGCTTTGACCCCGCGGTGATGAGCTCGCCGTTTATCACCACCATCGTCGATGCGGTGGCGCTGTTAATCTTTTTCGGCATTTCGAGCATGGTCATTCCGCAGTTGCGATAGTTTTTTAACAGATGAGGAAAAAGAATGAAAAGGATTATCAGTATTTTATTAGCTTTAACCGTTATGCTTTCCGTGCCTGCCTGGCAGGTGACGCCGGCGTTTGCCAAGAGTTCGTCCGCTGCTTCCTCTGCAGTTAAGGGCTGGCAAAAGGAAAAGGGGAAATGGTATTACTACAACGCAAAAGGTCAAAAAGTAACCGGCTGGCAGAAAATCAGTAAAAAGTGGTATTATTTCAATAAAAAGGGTGTTATGCTGACAGGCTGGCAAAAGCTCGGCAAGTCTTGGTATTACTTTAATCAATCCGGTGTGATGCTGACAAAGTGGCAGAAGCTCGGCAAGAAATGGTATTATTTTAACGGCAACGGAGCGATGCAGACCGGTTGGCAGCAACTGGGCGGCAGCTGGTATTATTTCCAATCTTCCGGCGTGATGCAGACCGGTTGGCTGGAATTGGATGACTGGTACTATTTTGACAGCAGCGGCTGTATGGTAACGGGCACCAAAAAGATTGACGGCAAAACCTATACGTTTGACAATAACGGCAGGTGGCAACAGTCAAAAGCGCAGTCACATACAGAGTCGTATACGGTTTATATTACCGAAACGGGCAAACGGTATCACTACGACAGCCATTGCAATGGCGGAACATATTATGAATCCACACTGGAAGAAGCGCTGGCGTTAGGATTGACGCCTTGTAAGAAATGTGTAGGATAAGATTTTTAGCTGATTGAAAGTCGCTGAAAGAAATTTTTCTTGACAATTATTCTTTAAGTTGTTATAATAATTGAGCCTATAAAAGGCGAAATATCCTTGCGCGAGGAGATATCGCGCCAATAGTCCAGAAGGAGGTGCTGAAAGATGGCATTAAGAAATTACGAAATCGTTATGGTTTTCTCACTTTCTAAAGGCGATGAGGCTGTGGAAAAGCTCAAGGCTAAGTTCACGGACCTGATTGCTAAGAATGGCAATCTCGGCGAAGTTGATGAGTGGGGCAAAAAGAAGCTTGCTTATCCCATCAATTACGAAACCGAGGGTTACTATGTGGTTGCCAACTTCCAAAGTGATGAAAAGTTCCCGGCAGAGCTTGACCGTGTAATCCATATTACCGACGGCGTTCTTCGTTCACTCATCGTAGCAAAGGGTGAATAAGGAGGTAGCTGATTATGATGAATATGGTTGCATTAATGGGCAGACTCACTTATGAGCCGGAGCTCAGAACGACACCGAGCGGTGTTTCCGTTCTGCGGTTCCAGATTGCCTGCGACAGAAGCTATCAGAAGTCGGGTACGGAGAGACAGGCTGATTTCATTGACTGCGTTGCTTGGAGACAGACGGCGGACTTCATTTCCCGTTATTTCCACAAGGGCTCAATGATTGCAGTGGAGGGCTCTATCCAGACACAGAATTATACCGATAAAAACGGTAATCAGAGGAAGTCCGTCGAGGTTGTTGCTAACAATGTGAACTTCTGCGGTTCCCGCAATGAGGGCGGCGCCGCTCCGGCACAGGCATTCGAACAGCCTGCACCGAGCTATGCAAGCGCACAGAGCAGCGACTTTGAAGAAATCGTTGACGATGATGACGACCTCCCATTCTAAGAAAGGAGAAAGATAACCATGAAAGCCATCATCAACGGGCGGATCATCCTGCCCGACCAGGTCGTCGAGGGAAAAGCGCTCCTGTTTGACAAGAAGATCGCCGGCGTCTGCGATCTGGACGCCGTTCTGGGCGATCCTTCTATCGAAAAGATCGACGCTGGGGGCAATTACGTGGCCCCGGGCCTCGTCGACATGCACATCCACGGCTACCTGGGCGAGGACGCCTCCGACGGCAGCGCCGACGGCATCCGCAAAATGGGCGAGGGCGTGGTCAAGAACGGCGTCACCAGCTGGCTGCCCACCACCATGACCGTGGCCATGGAGCAGCTGAGCAAGGTCTTCGAGATGATGCGCGAGCTGCGCACCGAGAGCGAGCAGCCTGACTACAAGGGCGCGCAGATCCTCGGCGTGAACGCAGAGGGCCCGTTCATCAACCCCTCCAAGAAGGGCGCGCAGGCCGGCGAGCATATCAAACCCGCGGACGCCTCCTTC
>CALGGQ010000166.1 GCA_937915775.1 uncultured Clostridia bacterium
GCTCGTGGTGGCGATGGTGATTTTCGCCTTTGCGATGATCATCGCCGTGTTGTATAACACGGGCAATCTCTCGTTTCACGAGCGCGTAAAGGAATTTGCCACGCTGAAGGTTCTTGGCTTTTCCAGCGATAAGATACGTGCGCTGATGACAAGGCAGAATTTTATTCTATCCCTTATCGGTCTGATACTCGGTGCGCCGTTTGCCAAGCCGATGCTGGAGGCGATGATGAACAGCAACGGCGAAAACTTTGATTACTATGCTACCGTTACGCCGTTGAATTACCTACTGGCAGGCGCGGTAGTACTTGCCGTATCCATGGCGGTCAGTCTGATGTTTACAAAGAAGATTCAAAAACTGGATATGGTTGAATCGCTGAAAGGAGCAGAATAATGGCAAGAAAAGACGAAATCAAATCCGCCTACAAAAGCCTCGGCAAAGCGCACAGCTTTTATGACGGAATGATGACGGGAACTACCCTGCTCGGCAGATTGATGGATAAAGCCGTGTGGCAAATGGACGGCGACGACTTGCTGGAATATCAGTCCGAGGCGTTCGCCGCCATCCCTGCCGATTTTGACGGAAAGCTGCTTGAAGTGCCTGTCGGCACAGGCGTACTCTCTATGCCCGTTTTCAAAACGCTACCGAAGGCGGATATCACCTGCCTCGATTATTCCGAAAAGATGATGGCAAGCGCCGAGCAGCGAGCAAAGGAAATGAACATTACTAATGTATCTTTTCGGCAGGGCGATGTAGGCAATCTTCCGTTTGATGACGAATGCTTTGACGCAGTGGTATCGCTCAACGGTTTTCATGCCTTCCCCGATAAAGAGGCGGCGTTCAGCGAAACCAACCGTGTGCTGAAAAAAGGCGGCATCTTCTGCGGCTGCTTTTATGTAAAAAATGCTAACTCTCACACGGATAAAATCATTAATTCAATTTATGTAAAAAAAGGCTTTTTCACACCGCCGTTTGACACGGTTGAAAGCCTCAGAGAAAGGCTTGAAAAAATGTATGCAGAGGTTCGTGTCAGCAATGTTCAAAGTATCGCATATTTCCAATGCGTTAAATGAGAAAAAAGATGAAGTATACAGGAATGCCGCAGGGTATGTGGCTATTATATAAAAACTCATTTAAAAATAATATGATATCTGTTCTCGGCTTTGATAAAGGAACGGCAAAGGAAATCACGCAAAAGGCGGCGCCAAAATACAGAGAAATTATTGAAAAGCTCCCTGAATTTGAAAAGGCTGACCGCTTCAAAATGAATGCCGTCAACTGCGCCCTGTTGATTGCATTTCTTTTGAATATGGAAGAAAAGCCGTCGGTTGAAAAGCTGACGGAATATTATTCAAAATCCATGATGACCGCTCCGACAAAGGCATTTTGCAGGCTCGGCGGTAAAAACAAATACAGCGATAAGGACATTGCTTCAATGAAGGCGACGGCTGAACTCAAAGCGGCGGACAGAAATCCGTATTCCTGGAATATGGAATATCTCCCCTATTCCGACGGCAGCGGCTATGAAGCGCGTTTTACAAAATGCGGCATCTGCACACTGATGAAGGAATACGGACTCTATGAATTTACTCCTGCTATGTGTCACCTTGACTATGATATGAGCGAGGCGGGCGGCGCCAGTGTATTTGTCAGAGAATATACGCTCGCTAGCGGCGGTCCGTACTGCGACTGTGGATACAAAAAGAAAGGCATATGATATGAAGTATAAGATTGAAAAGAACACCGTTCAGGAAACACTGATCATTCCGCTTTACGGCAGAAAGGTCTGCGCCGAGCGTTACCCCGAAATGCTCAACGACGAAGAAGCACAGCGTATCATTGACAACATTGATTACGATTTTGACGAAAAAGGAAAACTAATGGAAAAGCAGCCAGGTCTGTTCGGGGCGCTTGAGGTGGCACAAAGGCAGTACGACCTCGCTTTTGAGGTAACGGATTATCTCAAAACGCATCCCGAGGCTGCCGTTATTAATCTTGGCTGCGGGCTTGATACCACTTTTACAAGAGTAGATAATGGGCAGTGCTGCGGCTATAATATTGACCTGCCAGATATTATTGAGATAAGAAACGAGCTGCTCCCCGCAGGCGAGCGAGAAGAAAACATTGCCGCCGACTTAAACGACTTTTCGTGGTTTGAAAAGATTGCTTTTGACGAAAGCAAGGGTGCCGTTTTCTTTGCGGCTGGCGTGTTTTACTATTTCAAAACCGAACAGGTGAAGGCCTTATTCTCCGCTATGGCAAGGCATTTCAAAGGCGGAAAAATTGTGTTTGATTCCTGCAACAAAATCGGCGCAAAAATGATGACGAAAACGTGGCTCAAGGAAGCGGGAATATCGGACGTCAGCGCCTATTTCAGCCTTAGTAACGTGAACGAACTTTATTCTTGGAGTAACGATTTTAAGTCGGTAACGGCAAAGCCTTATATGAACGGCTATCGTAAAATAGATAAGCGCTTCGGCGCATTTAATCAGATGATGTCCGCCTTTGGCGACAAAATCGTAAAAATGCAGATTGTGAGGATTGACTTCAATGAATAAACCCGATTATAAAAACTGGATACCCAAATGGATGATAACTGCCGGGATTATCGGAATTATATTATCATTAGTATTGTTATTGATATTTGTGTTCGTACTTCACGGCACGGCAAGGATTATTGTATCCGTCATTCTTGCACTGGTATTTGCTTTTATGTGCGTGTATCTCGTATGGTGCATATTTGCAAATAATAAGTTCTCATATGACGGAGAGAGAAAGCTCTCAAAGAGTATTATCGACGGGATTGCCGAGTATATCGAGCTGCCTGACGGCGCAACGGCGCTCGACGTTGGCTGCGGCAGCGGCGCGCTTTCAATTGCCGCCGCCAAGAAAAACCCACATACAGAAATTATCGGCTGCGACCTTTGGGGCAAGGAATATGAATTCAGCAAGCTGCTCTGCAAAGAAAATGCAAAAGCCGAGGGCGATGAGAACGTGAAATTCCAAAAAGGCAACGCCACTTCCCTGCCCTTTGAGGACGGGCAGTTTGACGCGGTGATGAGCAACTACGTTTACCACAATATTCCGAGCCGCGACCGGCAGGCAATTCTGCTTGAAACCCTGCGTACGCTCAAAAAGGGCGGCACCTTTGCTATTCACGATATTTTTTCAAAAAACAAATACGGCGATATGGACTCTTTTGTTAAGAAACTTTATGATATGGGCTATGAAAAGGTTGAGCTCATTAACACCGCAGACGGCAAATTTATGAGCAGCAAAGAAGCAAAGAGAATGTTCCTTTCAGGCTCAAAGCTGCTTGTCGGTAAAAAATAGAGGTTGATATGATACTGAAATACGTTATTGAAAATATAATCTTTCTCGGACTGTTTACCGTACTCGTTTGGTGCTACACGATAGGCGGCACGATTAACGCCGTGTTCTTTTATCCGAAAGAGTATCAGCAAGCGGCAATTGAACGCGGGCTGACAACGGAGGAAAGCATTAAAAAGCGGCGTAGAATCTTTCATTGGACATTTATCCCGATAATGCTGATGGCACTAATCATCATTGTCGGCGTTATCAATAAGGCAGATACCTTTAAAGATGCCTATCTCCAGTCGCTTCTGTTTCTTGAAATTATGAATATCTACGACGGCATTGTGATTGACAAAATCTGGGTAGGCTATTCAAAACTGTGGAAAATTGACGGTATGGAGGATGTCCCCTTTGTGCAGACATGGAAACAGGTGCTTATCAAAAGAAGTATTCTCGCGGCAATCTGGATTCCGTTATCAGCCGCAACTGCAGGACTTGCCCTGATAGTATAAAAAAACAAGCAGAGTTTTCTGCTTGTTTTTCTTATCTTGGATTTAATTTTTTATCGCCTACTATCCAGTAGTCGCATTCGCCTTCGTTTCTTGCAAGGGTATGTTCTCTGTGAAGAACGCCATGCTGGAGTCTGAACATTACCTCGTCAGTTGCACATAGGGCAGGCATTAATTCTTCTATGCCCTCCCTCTTGCAGAACTCGCAAATCGGGCAGCGAGTGAATTTGTAATAACTGCCGTCCTTGTGCAGGCTCTCGTCAAAATGCACTACCCAATTAACCGGATAATCGTTTTTGTTTTTCTCGTACCACGCCTCATATTTTTTCATATCGCGGTACCATTTCTTTTCGCCTTTTGCGGAATTGATGTCCGTCATACCGAAAAAGGTCTTGAGAAGCGGTGAGGTCAGCACGTCCGTCATCACTTCGCCCATTCCTGCGGGCGTAATCTCTTTATCCGTGCCGAGCCATGCAGCCGCAAACACATACGCAAAATACGCATTCATTGCCATCGGATTACCCGGTCCAAGCTCATCAGCACGGGAAAGTAAGCCCTTGTACGCTTCTTTGCCGTTTTTAATTGCCTTTTCAGCAAGAGCAGGCGAATACCTTTTTTCAATGCTTTTCTTAATCATCGGGCTGAAAGCTGCCCAGTAAATGCCTTTATATTTCATCATTAATCACCGTAATATATTATAGTTAGTTAACGCTAACTTGTCAATGACGTATACTATTTTTTATCATTTTGTAGTACGGGAAATGCTGTTATCATTAAACAGGGAAGCTACCGCTCCCCTGTTTTTTAGTTATTCGATAGATTTGTTGGATACGATAAAGGTAATGCGTTCCTCGAAGGAGGGACCGCCGTGATTTCTTTTAATACCGCCGTGGTCGGTGGTAATCAAAATCAGCCAATCCTCTGTGTCGTAGGTATCGCGGCTTTCAATGGCTTCAATAATATCCATACCCGTTGCTTCGGCATTTCTGAAGCCGTTGACATACCGCTTATTCTGCAGCGAAAAGCCCGTGGCGTGACCGCTGTGGTCGGTATACTCAAGGGTGGAGAAAATGAAGTCGGAGCAGTCCTCGTTTTGAAGGTCGCTCAAAATATTCGCTTTTGTGCCGTTATCATCCTTTGCATCGAGGAATATGCAGTTCAGATTGTTTTTTTCAATGTAGTCCTTCTCGTTATTGTAGGTGGCATTCGGCGTATTGAAGTGTCCGTCCCACGAAACGTAGAAGGCGCTTTTCTTGCAGAGCCCTGTTTCTACGCTTTCAAGCAGAAGCGTTTTCGGCTCGACAGGCTTTGAGATATAGTTTTCAGTTAAGCCGAAGGTATATGCCCACTGCCCCGTCAGCATGGAGCACCAGCCGGGCGCCGTGGAGGTATCCTGCACATTTTCCTCAGGATAGTTCACACCGCCGCAGAAGCTGAATACTGCCTGTCCGCCGCCGTCAATCAGATGGTTAATCGCGCTGCGCTTGGAATTACCGAGCAGGCGGAACAAATCTACCCGACAGCCGTCGTAACCGATTACGATGGCTTTCTTTTTTGTTTTACCCGCGGGAAGCGGTGCTTCAAAATGGTTTTTGATAAGGGAATAAATCTCTGTCTGTGGAACGGCGGTTTCCCAGGTGTTATCCATCATCGTAAGGCTGTTCAGTTCCTCTTCAAAGGGAACCTCGCTCACCGCGTCATCCCCTTCTACCATCCAATCCGTCGGTGCATAGATAAAGCTAACATATGCCCAAGCGCCTACAGCAAGCAGCGCAATAACGCAAACCGGTATAATAATCTTAAGTGCTTTTTTCATTATTTAAACCCTCTTTGTCATAGTGAGAATGTTGTGATTATCCCTGTATTCGTAGGATACGGCATCCATATTCTTTTTCGTCAGGAAGATGCCAAGCCCGCCGACTTCCCTTTCCTCAGCGGAAAGCGTAAGATCGGGGTCTGTTTTTTCCAGCGGATTATACGGGGTACCGCTGTCCTTGAACACAATGGAAAATTCACCGTCGTTTTCTTTGATTGAAACCTCTGCTTTGCCGATACCGTCGCCGTAAGCGTAGTTGGCGATGTTGACAAAGATTTCCTCCACGGCTAAATCAATCTGCAGCTGCGCCTTCATCGGGCAGTCGTTCGCCTCTAAAAAGCTATCAACAAATTCCGTAACGGCAGCGAGATTATCTGTCATGGCATTCACCGTCAGTGTGGCGGCGTTTTCTTTCTCCTTGAGTTCCAAACAGAGCATCGTCAAATCGTCAAACTGCGGTGCATCGCCGACAAAGGCGCCCACGGCTGCATTGATGCCGTCCAGCACCGCCTTCGGTTTTTCCGTTTTATGCTCATTCAGCGCCTCCAACATACGCTGCAGCGTGAACATCCGGTTATCCTTATCCGTCGCCTCCGGCACGCCGTCGGTATACAGGAACAGTTTATCGCCTTGATTCAGTTGAATTTCAAAATCACGATAAGGCACGCCGGGCATCGCACCGATAACTAAGCCGTGCTTATTCTTCACGATTTCAAAGTCGCCGCCCTTGCGGTAAACGGCAGGGTCATCGTGACCGGCGTTAGCGGCGGTCAGCTTGCCCGTAGAGATTTCGAGAATGCCGAGCCAGACCGTGACGAACATATCCGCCCTGTTGTGCTCGCAGAGATTGTCGTTAACAAAGGTCAGAATTTCCGCCGGCGTGCCGCCCATATGCGTTCTGTCGCTGATAAGAATATTCGTTACCATCAGATCGGAAGAGCACACGTCTGAACTCCAGTCACTAG
>CALGGQ010000167.1 GCA_937915775.1 uncultured Clostridia bacterium
CCCAATCCCCAATCCCCAATCCCCAATCCCCAATCCCCAATCCCCAACAATTAAATACTTTTTTTATTTATAAATTAAAATCTAATAACTTATAATAATATAACAAATCTTAAATGCAATATTAAATTTAAATTATTTTTAAAAATGGAAATTTGTAATACTCATAATACCCATAATTTATCATATACTTCATCCGAAGCACACTATAACCTAAATAATAAAACTTCTTCATCATCTTCAGAAGAAGAATGCATTGAAGGAAATAAATCTCACAATGAATGGTCCAAATTAATAAAATGTAATTCATCCAAAGCCCTAAGTAATGGGATACTTAATGAAAGTGAAATTAATATAACTAATAAATCTTATGAAGATAAAAAAGAAAATAAATTAGAAAATAAATTAGAAAATAAAACAAATAATATAATATATAGAGGGAAATATAAATCAAAAAAGAAAAAAAATAAAAAAATAAGAAAGAGATATAATTTAGATGGAAAATTCATTATGCTAGAAAATGGTATACTAGTCAAAAATTTAAATAAAGAAAGAATGAAATATAAACCACCATTGCAAAAAAATCTTTTTTTAATTCAAAAAGAAAAAACTATAAATAATCCGAGAATAATAAATAATAGTAATCCATTCCTTTCAAAATTTAGAAAAAATAAAAATGATTCATTTCAAGTTATATTTATCAAAAGACCTCAACGTTCATTTATAACAAAAATATGCAAGTATAAGAATATAATACCTACAAAAAAGAAAGAATTTAAAAAATTTGGTCAATCTTCCTCTGCCCATAATAGTTTTGGATTAGGAAGTAAATTGCCTAATTCAAGTAGACTTACTCCAATACCAACTTCAATTATTCAAAATAATGAAAAAGGTAGATTTAAAACTTTAATTAAAAATAAACTATTTACTAAATCTATTATATTAACCTTAAAAATAACCTCTGTAGGAGATGATGAAATGTTTAGTTTGTTGACACTTCTTTCTATCGCAGCCGGCATCGGCGCACTGATATTTGCGGTTATCCTTGCGCTGATTATGCATAAGCGTGATGCGGGTAACGAGAAAATGAAAGAAATCGCGGGCAATATTGCAGACGGCGCCAGGGCTTTCCTGTTTTCGGAATACAAAATTCTGGTCATCTTTGCCGTCGTATTGTTTGCGTTAATTGCTATTCTGATTAATATCGAAACGGCTGCCTGCTTTGTGCTCGGTGCGGTATTCTCTACCCTCGCCGGTTTCTTCGGTATGACAGTGGCGACAAAAGCCAATGTCAGAACAGCGCGGGCTGCCCAGAAGAGCGGGCTGAATATGGCGCTCAAGGTTGCCTTCTCCGGCGGTGCCGTCATGGGTATGAGCGTTGTCGGTCTGGGCGTTATCGGTATCGGTGCCATCTTCTTTGTACTGAACAAGCGCTATGAACTGATTGACGACAGCACCATGCTCAACGTGCTGACAGGCTTCAGCCTCGGTGCCTCCTCCATCGCGCTGTTTGCGCGTGTCGGCGGCGGTATCTATACCAAGGCTGCCGACGTCGGCGCCGATCTTGTCGGCAAAGTAGAAGCCGGTATTCCCGAGGATGACCCGAGAAACCCTGCTACCATCGCGGATAACGTTGGCGACAACGTAGGCGACGTTGCCGGTATGGGCGCGGACCTGTTTGAAAGCTATGTAGGCTCTATCATCTCCGCGATTACCCTCGCGTTTGCCACCTTTACGGGTGCTTCCAAAATCAGCGGTGCCATTTTCCCGCTGGCGCTGTGCGGTATCGGCATTGTTGCCGCTATCCTCTCCACACTGATTGTGGCGAATTCCAAGGGCAATGACCCGCAAAAATCGCTGAATATCGGCGAATACATAACCACGGCTATCGTGCTGATTGCCTCTGCTGTGATGAGTGTCAAGCTCCTCGGCGACGGCAGCTTCGGCAAGCTTGAAAACTGGAACGGCTTCTGGTGTGTGTTCTCCGGTCTGTTCGTCGGAACGCTGATCGGTAAGCTGACGGAAATTTACACTTCCGAAAAATACAAAAGCGTAAAAAGAATTGCCCAGTCCTCCAAAACAGGTGCTGCGACGAATATCATCAGCGGTCTTGCCGTCGGTATGCGCTCAACGGCGCTGCCTGTACTCTTTATTTGCGTCGGCATTCTGGTATCGTACCGCTTCTTCGGTCTGTACGGTATTGCGCTGGCGGCAGTCGGTATGCTCTCCACAACGGGTATGACCATTGCGGTTGACGCATACGGTCCGATTGCAGATAACGCAGGCGGCATTGCAGAGATGAGCGAGCTTGATGAAAGCGTCAGAGAAATCACCGATAAGCTTGACTCCGTCGGCAATACAACAGCGGCTATCGGCAAGGGCTTTGCTATCGGCTCAGCAGCCTTAACGGCGCTGGCGCTGTTTGCCTCCTTTGCCGAATCAACGGGCATCAGCCGCGGCGGTATGAGCATTCTGGACGCTAAGGTTGTCGTCGGCTTATTCATCGGCGGTATGTTGCCGTTCCTGTTCTCCGCTTTCACGATGAGCAGCGTCGGCAAAGCCGCAAACAAGATGATTGAAGAGGTACGCCGTCAGTTCCGTGAGAAGCCGGGCATCCTCAAAGGAACCGACAAGCCGGATTACAAGAAATGCGTTGCCATTTCCACGAATGCGGCACTGCACGAAATGATTTTACCGGGTGTTATGGCGGTTGTGACGCCGCTTGCCGTCGGCTTCCTGCTGGGTGTAGAAAGCCTTGGCGGTCTGCTCGCAGGCGCGCTGGTATCGGGCGTAATGATGGCCATCTTTATGGCGAACTCCGGTGGTGCCTGGGATAACGCCAAGAAGTTTATTGAAGGCTGGCACGAAGGCGGCAAGGGCAGCGAAGCACACAAGGCTGCCGTTGTCGGTGATACCGTCGGTGACCCGTTTAAAGACACCTCCGGTCCGTCCATCAACATCCTGATTAAACTGATGACAATCGTATCGCTGGTATTCGCGGCAACCTTTATGGCAGTGAACGGCGGTAACGGCATCATCAATTTCTGACAAAAATTGACATTTATGAGGGGCGGCTCTTGCAGTCGCCCATTATTTTTACTATAATAGATGCGGGTGATACATATGAAACTGATATCCTGGAACGTGAACGGTCTGCGCGCCTGTATGGGCAAGGGCTTTCAGGAATTTTTTGACAGCATAGACGCTGACATCTTTTGTCTGCAGGAAACAAAGCTGCAGGAGGGGCAGATTGATTTTGCCCCTGCGGGTTACCACGCATACTGGAATTATGCCGAAAAGAAGGGCTATTCCGGCACGGCAATCTTCACGAAGCAAAAGCCGCTGTCCGTTCGGTACGGCATGGGCATTGAGGAGCATGATAAAGAAGGACGGCTGATTACGCTGGAATTTGCCGACTTCTATTTTCTCACGGTGTATGTGCCGAATTCTCAGAATGAACTGAAGCGCCTTGACTACCGTATGACGTGGGAGGACGCCTTCAGAGATTACATCCTTTCGCTTGATAAACAGAAACCGGTTATCTTCTGCGGCGATCTGAATGTTGCACACAAAGAGATTGATTTGAAAAATCCGAAAACCAACAGGATGAACGCCGGCTTTACCGATGAGGAGCGCGGGAAAATGACTGAGCTGCTGGCAAGCGGCTTTACGGATACGTTCCGTTTCTTCTATCCCGATTTGGAAAATATTTACAGCTGGTGGTCATACCGCTTCCGTGCCAGAGAGAAAAACGCAGGCTGGCGTATTGACTACTTCATCACGTCCGAGCGTTTAAACGATAAACTGACGGATGCCAGAATACACACCGATATTTTCGGCTCCGACCACTGCCCCGTCGAACTGGATATCGCCTTATGAAGCGATACGGTTATTTAACGGCAAGCGCTGTCACCGTGCTGTATACCCTGTGGTATATGCACTTCGGCAAGCCGTGGACGAACGCCGGCGCGCTGTCTACCATCGGGCTGCAGCACCGCGTGCTCTTTGCCGTCTGGGGTATTCTGACCTATACTGTTCTATCCGTCGGTATTATCCTGTGCAAAAGGAAAGCCAAACTGAACGGTTGGTTATTTCCGCCCCTGCTGCTCCTGTCAGGCGCAGGGATGGCGCTGACGCTGCTGTTCCGGTTTGATTATAAGCTGCAGCCGGATTACGCCCTGCACTGCGTCGGCTCGCTGACCTTTTCCGTCGTCACGGGGGTAGCGGTTTTTCTGCTGTTTTTCCTAAGATCGGAAGAGCACACG
>CALGGQ010000168.1 GCA_937915775.1 uncultured Clostridia bacterium
CCACAAAAAATGATGGTAGACTCTTTTTTGTGTCTACCATCATTATATCACTTCACATACACCCGTTTCTTTCGGTATTGGCTTAATCCAGCGCGTCCGAAACAGCGTCGCCCGCACGGTCGATGGCGTTACCGGCGCCGTCCGCAATATCGTTGACTCCCTCGCCGATATCGTCGCCCACTCTGTCCGCTCTGTCAGCGATTTCATCGCCCATATTGTTACGGTCTGTTGTGGTGGTGCGGTTTGCCGTGGTAGTCATACGGTCGGTCGTTGTGCTTCTTCTTTCGGTGGTGGAAATACCGGAAACACCGGAGGTGCTGCCGAGCGTACCGTTGTTTTTGTTATCGGCACAGGCGGTGAAGGCGGCTGCCACCATCGTGATGACCGATAAAATGACCAGTATCTTTTTCATGTTCATTTTCCTTTCTGATTTACTTTTACTATTGTTTGCAGAAAATTTACGAATATGCAAAATTTTTGATTATTTTACCAAGGTGCCGTTGTCCGAATAAAGCAGGAGCATAATGTCCTCCTCCTCGGCGGTGTTGCTGTTGATATAGACGAGTGCGTCCTCGCCTGTGTCCTTGCTGGTGCAGGTGAATTCCCAGCACATCGCCTCCGTGCCGTTTTCTTTCGGAATCACGCATTTTTTCACGTCGCTCACCGTCAGGTACGGCGACAGGCGCTTTTCCGCTTCATCGGCGGAAACCTCGGCGCTGAACGGCTCCCGTTCAATGTGGTTGGTGAGATACGTCGCTGCGTCCAGCGAAACGATGCTGCCGTCCGCCATCGAAACGGCGCATTTGATTAAATCGCTGTAGCAGTACACGCCGCCCTTGGCGTAGGCAAAATTGACGGTGCAGACATTGTCATTCACGCTGTAATACGATTCCTTCATATCGGTGTACCCGATGTGCTGCAAAAAGGCGGCGGCAAGATTGACGGCGTTTTCCTCGCTGATGCTGCTGTCCGTGATAATGCCGGAATAGAGAATGCTTTTCAGGTAGCCGCCCTGCTTTGTGACGGAAACCGTGTATCTGCCTGTTTTAAAGGTGTAGCAGGGCATAATGGATTTATCATCGCTGTCATAGCCGATTTTATCCTCTGCAATTTTCAGCGAACGCGATACAACGGCGAGGCAGTCGTTCTTCCCCTTAACCTTCGATTGCCGCAGTAGCTCCGATTTTTTGTTCAGCACCTGGTCGGAAAACGGACCGTCGTACAGCAGCGTGGGGAACGCTTCAAAGGTTTTGGCGCTCTCCTTAAAGCCGGTGGACAGCGGCGCTGCTGACAGCTGCGTCGTGCTTTTCACATTGCCGTCGGTAATTTTTGCGCCGCTCTCCACGATGTTTACCATCTGCGTGGCGGCTGCGGAAAACTGCTGCGCGTACTGCAGGAGGGAAAGCAAGTTTTTGTGCTCCTGCTCACTCACCGTTCCGCCGCTTCGGATTTTGGTGCCGATGTAGGCAGCGTAGTCGCTCGCCTGTGATAAAAACTTATAGGTGTTGCCAAGCTCCATTTGCGACACCGGCAGCCGGCTGACGGCGTTTTTCGCCGCGCTGCACTGGGCGTATAAATCCCGGCTGATGTCGCTAAGCTCCTGCGCCGAATTGGAATACAGGCTTTTCGTGAGGTCGGTGTTCACGGTGTCAAGGTATTCGTTGAGTTCGGAAAGCGACTGCTGATAGGTGATTTCCAGCTGATTTTTATAGCGGTTCATATCACGCGCATTGCTCGTCGCCGATACCACTAAAATGACGAGCCCGAGCGTGATGAACGATGTAATTCTGATAACATTCCGTCTGGTCATACTGTTCCTCCGTATTGTTGTTTTCATCGCTATTGTGCGCAGACGGCGGGGAAATATGAATGTTTTTTTAAAATTTAACGGCGCGGCGGATTAATGATTGTATTATAAAAACCGTTGTGGTATAATATTACGGATTATAAAATGGAGTAGTATACATATGACTGATATGAGAAGAAAACGCCTTGTCGTCAAGGTTGGCACGTCCACGTTAACCCACGCAACGGGAAAAACGAATATCGCCCGTATGGAAAAGCTGGTACGGGTGCTGGCGGATTTGCATAATATGGGGCATGAGGTGCTGCTCGTGTCGTCCGGTGCTGTCGGCGTCGGGCTCGGCAAGCTCGGCGTGAAGGAGCGCCCGTCCGCCACGAAGGAGCTGCAGGCGGCTGCCGCCATCGGGCAGGGCGAGCTGATGTTTTTATACGATAAATTCTTTTCGGAATTCGGTATCAACGTGGCGCAGCTGCTGTTCACCACCGAGGAGATGGAGGATGCACAGAGCAGGGAGCATCTGCTTGATACTTTCCGTCAGCTGCTGGCGTTTGAGGCAATTCCGATTGTGAATGAAAACGACAGTGTGTCCGTTGATGAATTGCTCAACGGCGATAACGACTGCCTTTCCGCTACGGTAGCGGCGCTGGTGGAAGCGGATATGCTGCTGATGCTGACGGATACCGACGGGCTGTACGACGCTAACCCGAAGGAAAACCCGAACGCGAAGCTGATAGAAACGGTGACGGCCATCACCGAGGAGATAGAACATGCGGCAGGCGGTGCCGGCAGCCGCGGTACCGGCGGCTTTATGACGAAAATCCGCGCCGCAAAAATAGCTACTGCCGCGGGTGTTCCCGTGGTAATTATGAACGGCAACGACCCGGCGGCGATGTACCGTGTGCTGGAGGGTGAACGCGTCGGCACGATGTTTTTGCCGAAGGAGTGAAGAATATGTCAGTTAAAGAATTGGGCATCCGTGCCAGGAACACACAACCGTTTCTTGCCACGGTGACAACGGAGGATAAAAACAGAGCGCTGCTCAAAATAGCAGACGCGCTGGAAGAGAATATGCCGGCGATTCTGGAAGCCAACCTCCTTGATTTGGCAAACGGCAGGGAAAACGGACTGAATGCCGGTCTGCTGGACAGATTAATGCTGGATGAAAACCGCATCAAAGGCATCGCCGACGGCGTGCGGCAGGTTGCCGCGTTGGAGGATGCGTGCGGCAAAACAGTCTATGAGCACGAAAAGGACAACGGTCTGCTGATTAAAAAGGTGACTGTGCCTATCGGCGTGATCGGCATTATCTATGAAGCGCGCCCGAACGTCACGCCCGATGCGGCGGCGCTTTGCCTGAAAAGCGGCAACGCCGTTATTCTGCGCGGCGGCAAGGAGGCAATTCATTCCAATACGGCGCTTGCGGAAACGATGCGCGGCGCGCTGGCAGCAGCAGGCTTCCCGAAGGACGTCATTCAGCTGGTGGAGGATACAAGCAGAAGCTCTGCGTCCGAAATGATGACTCTGAACGGCTATCTCGACTGTCTGATTCCGCGCGGCGGCAAGGGCTTAATTCAAGCCGTGGTGCAGCAGTCCACCGTGCCGGTGATTGAAACCGGCTCCGGCAACTGCCATATTTATGTGGACGAGAGCGCCGATCTTGATATGGCGGCAAGGATTATCTTTAATGCGAAAACGCAGCGCATCAGCGTGTGCAATGCGTGTGAAAGCCTGGTCATTCACAGTGCCGTCATCAAGGAGGCGCTGCCGAAAATCAAGGCTGCGCTCGATGAAAAGGCGGTAGAAATCCGCGGCGATGCGCGCGCAAGAGCTGTCTGCAGCGATATCCTTCCCGCTACCGAGGAGGATTATTACACCGAGTATCTTGATTATATTATCAGCGTGAAAACCGTTGACAGCCTGGATGAAGCCATCGCGCATATTAACGGGCATTCAACGGGACACAGCGAAGCCATTATCACGAAAAATGAGGCAAACGCAGCGCGTTTTCTGCAGTGCATTGATTCCTCCTCCGTCTATGTGAATGCCTCCACGCGCTTTACGGACGGCGGCGAATTCGGTCTCGGGGCGGAAATCGGCATCTCCACCCAGAAGCTGCATGCCAGAGGCCCGATGGGACTGGCGGCGCTGACCTCTACAAAATATCTGATTTACGGAAACGGACAAATAAGATAATGAAGAAAAAACAACAACCTCCTCAAACGGAGCAGCAGGCGGCAGCCGAAACCAAAAAGAATAAAGGGAAAGCGGGCAAGGTGATTCTCATCATCATTGCACTGCTTGCCGTCGCGCTGGCGGCGTTTTTCGGCGTAGTGAAATACCTTGACCCGTCGTTCAGCGTGCTGCCGAAGGGTATGCAGGAGGATATCAGCAAGGCGGTGCGCTTTGTGGATGAGGATTTGCTCGGGCATACCGAGGCAGTCAGCCGCACTACCGAGCCCGTGAGTTTGGTGCCGGTTTCCACTACGGTGACGACAACGAAGCCGGCAGCCGAATATCTGCCGATTGAGGAGTTTGCCACGGAGTCTGCAAAGGGCGGCAACCTGCTTGGCAATATCTTAAACGGCGGTAAGGTCGGTACGGATATGACCTATATCTATCATATCGTGGACGGTGAGGGCATTTACCGCTTCAATCCGCTCAGCGAGGAAGCGATGAAGTATTATTCCACGGTGGACAAGCTTTCCAGCCTAAATCTCCGCGGGGAATACCTCTACTTTGTGAATGAGCAGACGCAGGCGCTCTATCGTCTGAAAAAAGGCTCACAGAAAACGGAAAAGCTCGCCGATAACGTACGGCTGGCATATCTCTATGACGCGACGATGTACTATGTGACGAACGACAACAGTCTGTATCTGATGCCGCTCGGCGAACTGCAGGCGAAAAAGCTCTATTCCTCTCACGATAACGCCATGCAGCTTGTCGGTATTTCGAACACCCGCGTGTTCTTTACCGTTACGAACTTTTCCGGCAATCAGGAGTATATGACGATTGATAACGAAGCCAAGGAAAAGGTTATGCGCTTCCGTGCGAAAACGGAGAAGGACGAGTTGCTCTGTCCTGTGCTGGAAAACGGTTTCCTTTACTATTATCTGCGGCAGTCGGACGGCAGTTATACGCTGTACCGCCAGAAATACGGCTCGCAGCTTGTTGTGCCGCTGGTGGAAAAGGTGAGCGTCACAAGCGTTTATCCCGCAGTGGAGATGAACCGTCTTTACTATGCAGTGCTGGACGGCAACCGCTTCAGTATGATGGAAATGAATATGAACTCTAAGGATGTCAAGGTGCTGCTCTCCACCGGCAAGACGGATGCGAGCAATACGCTGACGGTGCAGCACGCGCAGACCTATGATTTCATTTTAGGCTACCGCGGCGAGCAGGGCGGCAATATCTATGCCGGCTCCTGCATTTATACCTCCTCCAATAACGTGATGTGGTTTGAAAACAGCCGCTGGAGCTATTAGGCAATGAATTTTACGAAAAATAAGGACTTATCGATTTATGGATAAATATAAAAAGCTGGCGACGAATACGATAATTTTTGCCATCGGCACCTTCTCTTCCAAGGTACTGAGCTTTTTGCTGATGCCGTACGTCACCCGTATGCTTGTTACGGGCGATTACGGTACGGCAGATCTGGTGCAGCAGACGGCAAACGTGCTGATTCCGATTGTTTTTCTGCAAATCAATTCGGCAGCGCTGCGCTTTGCGCTGGATAAGGACAGCGACAAGGCGGAGGTGTTCACCGTCGGCGTCAGAACTACGCTGCGCGGCTTTGTCGTTTTTCTGCTGCTGGCGTACCCTATCAGCCTGATTAATATCAACGGATTTAAAATTAAGGATTACATTGTTTTGCTGTATGCCTTTGTGCTGGTGTCCGGCTTCCGTCAGCTGTGCCAGCAGTTTGTGCGCGGCTGCGGCAGGGTAAAGACCTTTGCCGTTGACGGTATTCTGGCAACGGGAACAACACTGCTGTTTAACCTGCTGTTCCTCGGTCCGCTGAAATGGGGCGTGAACGGCTATATCCTTGCGATTATCGCCTCGGATTTATGCTCCGTGCTGTTCCTGACCGTTTCGTGCAAGCTGTGGAAAAACATTAAGCTAAAGGGCGTTCGCAAATCCGCGACGATGGAGATGCTGCGCTATTCCATTCCGATGATGCCGTCCATCATTTTATGGTGGATTATCAATGTGTCTGACCGCTATATGGTTACGGGTTTCATCGGAACAGCGGAGACGGGACTGTATACCGCCGCCTCCAAAATCCCGAATTTCGTCGTGATGTTTTCGTCCATTTTCATTGACGCCTGGCAGCTTTCCGCCGTTGATGAATATAATAACGACGGCACGGAGGATTTCTTTACCAAGGTGTTCCGCGTGTATTCGGGCGGTATTTTTGCCGTGTCGGCAGGGCTGATTGTGTTCTGTCAGCTGCTGACGAAAATCCTCGTTGCGCCGAGTTATTACGATTCCTGGCAGTATGTGCCGATTCTGATTATGGGCACCGCGATTTCCTGCCATGTTAATTTCCTCGCCTCCGTCTATATGGCGGAAAAAAAGAATGTGATGGCGATGGTGACCGCGTTTGCAGGCGCCGCCACCAACGTTGCGTTGAACCTGCTGTTAATTCCGTCTATCGGCGCTATCGGCGCGGCGATTGCCACTGCGATTTCGTTCATCGTGGCGTTCGTTGCGCGCGGCATTGACGCACGGCGCTTTCTGCACATTCATTACAATACGCCGCTGATTCTGCTGGAGATGGCGCTGCTGGCTGCGCAGAGCGGCGTGCTGCTGTATTTCCGTTCCGGTGTGCTGATGTACGCCATCGAGGGCGTGCTGCTGCTTGTAATGCTCGGCGTCAACTTCAAGCCGGTAATGGAACTTGTGCATCTGCTGCTCGATAAATTCCTCAAGCGCGGCAAGAAAACAGAATAATTTATATTATAGGTTGCAATATCGTATAATTTGGTGTATAATACACAAAATCAAATTATATTCTTTTGATTTTTAAAATCAATTTTGGAGGTTTTGTATGAAAACAGGATTAACTGTCAATCAAACAAAAAAACTCATTACCGATAAACTTTCCCACTTTTTCGGCGTAACGCCCGATGTGGCAACCAACGAGCAGTATTATAAGGCTGTCGCCATGATTGTGCGCGACAGGCTGTCCGAAATGAACAGCGACTTCCGCCATACTGCCAAGGGGCAGGATTCCAAGGAGATTTACTATCTCTGTATGGAATTCCTGATGGGGCGCTCCTTGCGGAATAACCTTTATAATTTAGGGCTGACAAAGGTGTTCAGCGAGGCGCTGGCTTCGATGGATGTCAAGCTTGACAGGCTCTATGATTTAGAGCCGGATGCCGGTCTCGGCAACGGCGGTCTCGGCAGACTGGCGGCGTGCTATCTGGATGGACTTGCTACAAACGGCTTTGAGTCGATGGGGTATTCCATCCGCTATGAAGCGGGTATCTTCAAGCAAAAGCTTGTGGACGGCTGGCAGACCGAGCTGCCCGATTTCTGGCTGCCCGGCGGCGATGTCTGGCTGGTGCCGCGTGAGGAACGCGCTGTGGAGGTCAAGTTCGAGGGCTATATTGAGGATAGCTGGGACGGCGAATATCACCATGTACTGCATAAGGACGCGAACACCGTTGTTGCCATTCCGTACGATATGTATGTTTCGGGCATGGGCAAGGGCGTTTCCCGCCTGCGCCTGTGGGCTTCCAAAAAGCCGGAGCTCGATATGGCGCTCTTTAACCAGGGCTCGTATATCAAGGCGATGGAGCAATCCGCGATGGCGGAGGCAATCTCCAAAATCCTGTATCCTGCGGACAATGCGCCGGAGGGCAAGAGCTTACGTCTGCGCCAGCAGTATTTCTTAGTATCCGCATCCATTCAGGATATCATTCAGCGCCATCTGACCAAGTACGGCACGCTGGATAACCTGCCGGAAAAAATTGCGATTCATATTAACGATACGCATCCGACAATGGCCATACCCGAGCTGATGCGCATTATGCTTGATGAGTGCGGCTACGGCTGGGATGAGGCATGGAGCCTTGTCACCAGAACGGTGGCATACACCAACCATACCGTGATGAAAGAGGCGCTGGAGTGTTGGAGCGAGGAGCTTTACAGCCGTCTGCTGCCGCGTATCTATCAGATTACCAAGGAAATTGATAACCGTTTCAGAGCGTACGTCTGGTCTGTTACGCACGATGCGGATAAGGTAGAGCGTATGGCAATCGTCTCCAGCGGTGTCGTCCGTATGGCGAACCTCTGCGTTGCCGGCTCTCACAGCGTGAACGGCGTTTCGGCCCTGCACTCGCAGATCCTCAAGGACCGCGTATTCAACGATTTCTACCGCCTCACCCCCGATAAATTCACCAACGTGACCAACGGCATCGCCCATCGCCGCTGGCTGTGCCAGGCCAACCCCGAGCTTACCAAGTACCTCACCGATAAGATCGGCGGGCAGTTCGTATACGACGGCGCGGAGCTGAAGAAGTTTGCCGCCTTTGCGGACGATAAGCAGGCGCTGGCGGACCTCGAGGCCATCAAACGCCGCAACAAGGCCCGCTTCGCGAACTATATCAAGGAGGCCACCGGCGAAACGCTGGACCCCGATTCCCTGTTTGACGTACAGGTGAAGCGCCTGCACGAGTATAAGCGGCAGGAAATGAACGCCCTGAGCATTCTGGCGAACTACATCGCCATCAAGAACGACCCCAACGGCAGCCACGTGCCCCACACCTATATTTTCGGCGCGAAGGCCGCGCCCAGCTACTTTATGGCGAAGAAGATCATCTCCTTCATCTGGTCCCTGGCAAAAACGATCAACAGCGATCCCCAGGTGAACAAGTACCTGAAGGTGATCTTCCTCGAGGAATACAACGTGACCACCGCCGAGCGGCTGATGCCCGCCGCCGATATCAGCGAGCAGATCTCTCTGGCCGGTACGGAAGCCAGCGGCACTGGCAACATGAAGCTGATGATCAACGGCGCGGTAACGCTGGGCACCATGGACGGCGCGAACATTGAGATCTTCGAGAACGTGGGCGCGGATAACATCATTATTTTCGGTATGTCCGCCGCCGAGGCGGAAGCCCTCAAGCGCAGCGGCTACACGCCCATGACCTACTACCAGAACTCCCCCGAGCTGAGAGAGACCATCGACTACCTGAACGGCCATCAGTTCAACGGTAAGAACTTCCCTGAGATCGGCGAGACCATCAAATATCACGATCCCTACATGGTGCTGGCGGACTTCGCAGATTACCGTCTTGCCCAGAAGAAGGCCGTGGAGCTGTTTACACAGAAGGACGTGTTCAACCGTATGTCCCTGCTGAACATTGCGGGCGCGGGCTTCTTTGCCGCCGACCGCGCCATTGACGAATACGCCGAAAACATCTGGCATACCAAAGGAATCAAATAATGCTCCCCTTTGACGCCCATCTTGACTTTTACAAATCCATAAAAGGCGCGATTGCCGCAGGTGAATGCCTGCGGCTGCGCGTTTTGTTGCCCCGGTCCTTCGGCGTTTCCGCCTGCACGCTGGCGCTCACCCGCGACGGCAGGGCTACGGAGTATATCCCCATGCAGTGGGAGCACACTGACGGCATCGAGGAATGGTGGAGCCTGACGCTGCCCTTCCGGGAGACCGGGCTCTGGTTTTATCACTTTGAATATACCACCGCATGGGGCACCAGCGTGCTGCGCCGCAAACCCAACACGCAGCAGGCTTCGCTGGACGGCACGGAGGAATGGCAGCAGACCGTTTATCCCAAGGGCTTTCACACGCCGGACGCCTTCAAAGGCGGGCTCATCTATCAGATTTTTCCCGACCGGTTTTACGATTCCGGCGCACCGAAGCAGAACGTGCCCGCCGACAGGGTGATGCACAAAAACAAGAGCGAGGCGCCGGTATATCTGCCGGATAAACATGGCCGCATACTGAACAACGATTATTTCGGCGGCGACCTTAAGGGGATCGCGGAGAAGCTGGAATATCTGAAATCGCTGGGCGTGACTGTGATCTACCTGAACCCGATCGCGGAGGCCCACTCCAACCACCGCTACAACACGGCGGACTATAAAAAAGTGGACCCGCTGCTGGGTACGGCGGAGGATTTCAGCGCCCTGTGTGAAAAAGCGCACGCAATGGGCATAAAAATCGTGATCGACGGCGTTTACAGCCACACGGGGGACGACAGCGTTTATTTCAACAAATGGGGACGCTACCCGGACCTCGGCGCGTATCAGAGCCCCGCTTCGCCCTATTACAGCTGGTATTCCTTCGGCGCGAATCACGATAAATACGCCTGCTGGTGGAATATTGACACTCTGCCCGAGGTCAACGAGGAAGACCCGGGATATATGGAGTTTATCACGGGAAAGGACGGGGTGCTCGATCTCTGGTTCTCCCTCGGCGCGGACGGCGTGCGGCTGGACGTGGCCGACGAACTGCCCGACGGCTTTCTGGACCGGGTACGGCAATGCGTAAAACGGAACGGCGAGGATAAGCTGCTGCTGGGCGAAGTATGGGAGGACGCCAGCAACAAGATCAGCCACGGCGGCCGCCGCAGGTATTTTGACGGACGGCAGCTCGACGGCGTAATGAATTACCCCTTCCGCACCGCCGTGATCGAATTTGCCCTCACCGCCGACGCGGCGCGCTTTATGCGCGAGGTGGAGGATATCGTGGACCACTACCCGCCGGAAGCCATGCACGTTTGCATGAACATGCTGGGCACCCACGATACGGAGCGCATTCTCACGGCCCTTTCCGGCGTGGATCTGAGACATAAAAGCCGCAGGGCGCAGGCAGCCATAAAACTGACCGGCGACGCGCTTGATAAGGCCAAAACGCTTCTGAAATTGAGCGCCGCGATCAACTACGCGCTGCCCGGCATCCCGAGCCTTTACTACGGCGACGAAGCGGGCATGACCGGCGCAAAAGACCCCTTCAACCGCGCCTTTTACCCCTGGGGGAATGAAGACGACGCCCTGCTCGAATACTTCCGTATGCTCGGCAATTTCCGCGCGGAATACGACGTACTGAAGACCGGCGGCTTCTATCCCCTCTCGGCGGAGCTTGGCTGCATCGCCTTCTTGCGGTACGAACCGGGCAAAAAACGCGTGGCCGTGATCGCAAACAATAACCCCGCCGAGATCACCTATAACCTGAACTACGATATGCGGGATATGGCCGTATATACCGGCGGCACGAAAACAGACGGCGCGGTAATCATCTCCCCTAATACCGCCGCCATCATAGTGGACGAATAAATCACATAAATGCAACAAGGAGATTCCGGACGGAGGCTCCTTTTTTAATGTAATCAAATATTTGATAAATAATTGAGAAATTGCAGTTTGTCGCGCCGTCAGGGGCGCTGCGCGCAGACCCCCGTGGGACAG
>CALGGQ010000169.1 GCA_937915775.1 uncultured Clostridia bacterium
GAGCCGATAACGGCATCGCTGTCATAGCGATAGTGCAGCTTCAAAACGACCTCATCAGCAGCCTGAGGAACTGCCCATTCTCTCATTTCCTCGGCATCGTATGACGGAATCACGGTAACACTTTCGCCCTGTATCAGAGAGGTGAGCGCATCGTTCTGAACATTCCATACGCCGTTCGTATAACCGTAACGGAACGGAACGGAAGCCGGCACAAATTCATCAAGCGAAGCGTAATTTGCCCATTCCTCTGCCGTCTTTTCAAACGATGCAAAAACCTGACCGCTGACACTCTTAAAGGTTAAGACTGCCTTATCATTGGTGCGGTAAAGTGCCTTCAGCGAGGTATTGGCGGACATATTGAAGGTATAGGTGCTGTCAGCAGAAAGAACACGCTTAGATACCGTTTCAAACCAGCCGGCAAAGGTGCTATTTTCAAGTACCGGTGCTGTAACGGTAACCGGGGTGCCGAAAACGACGGTATAGGTACCTACTGCGCCGGTAGTTTCGCCGTAGGAAACGCCGATATTTGCCTGTGCATCGCAGGAGACAGACAGCTTTAAATACGCCTTTAAGCCGGAAATCGCTTCCAGCAGTTGCGCCGTAGCGCTGTCGATTGCTGCCTGGTCGCTCATCGTTTCCGCCTGCGGCTGATAAAGCTCATAAAGCGATGCCAGCGGGCTGTACGATTCAGGCGTATAGTCCTCAGCTGCATAGCTTTCCGTTCTGGTAAGAACCGCCTGAAGCGCGGAAGGATCCGCCGCTTCCTCAGCCAATGCAGTGCCAGCAAAGCAGACTACCGATATCATAACCAGTACCGTTATAAGAATGGATACTATTTTTTTCATCTCAACCTAACTCCGTGTTTGTTATCAGTTATTTCGTAATTTTAATAGTTTTCGCTTTGGACCAGGAGGAATAATACTTCTTGCCGCTCACCTTTTTATAAGTACGGATGCGCACATAGTATTTCTTATTCTTCTTGAGCTTCTTGATAACCGTGCTCGTCTTTTTGTTACTCTTGATATAGAGCGTTTTCGTCGCGCTCTTTTTGAAGGAGGCGCTGGTGCTGTACTGAATCTGATAGCCCGTTGTCTGCGTCTTCTGCGCTTTCCAAAGCACCTTGATTTGCTTTGACTTCGGGTTTGTCAGTTTTTTCAGTGAGGTTTTCTTGGGATTAATCTTAAAGGTCTTTTTAACGGTGCCGGTGTAATTACCCTTACCCTTGATGATGACCGTCGCGGTGCCGACCTTTTTATTGTTTTTGTAGGTTACCGTGTAATCCCTTCCCTTTTTTAGGGCGGTACCCTTGTATTTGACAACCGGCGACTGCTTGAGCGCTTTGCCGGTATAGGTCTTATTTTTTATATTCGTAACGCTGCATTTTTTGATAGATACAGCGGCAGTAGTCTTTTTGATAGTAGTAGTGGTGGTAGTGGTAGTTGTAGCTGTAGTAGTAGTGTTATCAAGCGGAACATCCGGTGTGACATAATCGGAGTTCACTTCAGGAAGTGAGGAATCATCCTCAGCTTTAGAAGTGCTGCTCGGTTCAGAGGAACTGCCCTGTTCAGAAGAAGCATCCTCTTCAGAGGGATTGCTTTGAGATGAAATGATATCGTTAATCGGAAGAATAGGGTATTCATTGCCGCCATAGGCAACAATGCTGCAGCTCATACATAAGAATACAAAGATAAGAATCATTGCAATATACTTTTTCATTACTTACACCGCCTTTAATAAAATGACGTTCACCCGGCAAAACAGATTGCCGGGTTGTTTACGGCATCGGAAGAATCGGAAATTCCCTTTCTTCCTGTGTTGTTGTCTCCGTTTCATCGGAAACTGTTGTCGAATCAGAGTCCGCTGACTCTTCCGCGGTCGTATTTTCTTGTGTTGTTTTTTCTTGCGTAACCTCGAACGTAAATTCATCATCCGTTACGCTACTCAGTGTTTCGTTATTTGTGTTTTCTTCATTGCTGAAAGTTTCCGTTATTCCGGAAGTACCATCCTCAGCCTGCGGTAAGGTAGCCGCCTCTGATGTAAGGTCATCCTCCGTTACGGCTGCTTCGGTTATCGCTGTCTGCTCTCCGTCTGATTCGGAGGATACCCCCGCCGAAGCGGAGGTACCCTCTTTGTCATTTGTTTCAGGAGAACTGCAGCCGCACAACACCAGCAATAATGCCAGCAATAATGCTAATGCAGTTTTCTTCATAACCGCTTATAAACCGAAGGTGAAAGAGCCACCGCCAGAAATAGTATCCCAGGCATTGGAGACTACGGGAAGAATACCGGTTTCACCGGAAGCGGTTAATACATCCTGCTGAGCCGTCTTTACAACCGTAAATTCAGGCTCTCTATATTCAAAATTCTTTTTCATATGTCAAGCCCTCCTTTAAGCGTTAAAATATGCATCGGCAGCCGCGTTGTAGTTAGCAATCGCGTGACCGAGTTTGAAGCCCTTATCTGCAAGCGCCTTAGCAATATGAAGCGGAACGTAATCGAAGGCTTCGCCGTTGCCAAGGTCAATGTGAATCGTGCTGTCAAGGTCTGTTGCTAAAACGTCCTTAATCTGAAGAACAACCGTACCGTCTTCGTACTTCACATAGGAAGCAGTACCGATGGTTGCGCTCGGTGTCAGCTCTGCTGCATCTGCTTCAGCAATATCAACAACAAAGCGAAGTGCCGGTGTAGAATAAGCGACGTAAGAAACGGACTTAACCTCTGCCGGAACGCTGATTGTATAGTTGTCGATTGTTGCATCACCAAGGTTGTAATCACCAAAGGCACCATTGTATGGGGTATAGTCGAAGAATTCAGCCGCTGCCTTACCGTAATCCAGCGTTGCTGCTGCCAGGTTGTAAAGCTCGCTGCCTTCGTCGTTTTCAGCCATCAGCTTTTCGCAATACTCTTTCACAGAGGTCTTGTGTTCTCTGATGGCATCACCGTTCTCATTTAGTATTTCAACCTTAATTTCATCAGCAATCTGACCGGGAGCCAGAACAATGGAATACTCATAGCAGTTTGCAATACCACCCTCATATTCAACAACAAAAGGTGTAAGCTCGCTAACGGTCTTAGTAACCTCTGCTGCAGCATATGCTTCCTGCTCGTTGAGCTTGTTGTATGTATACTTCACAGCTGCAACGTTTTCGGTAGCTTCAACAAAGATATTGAAGTCGATATCGGCAGATTCGGTAATGCTATAGAAGTCGTTACCTGCCTCCGGGAAGGTGTATTCCACTTTCGCGCTCGGAATCTCAATGCCTGTCGTATCTTCAGCATTTTCGAAAAGCTTAAGCTCAACTGTCATCGTTGCGCCTGCTGCGTCAAGACCGTTTACACCGCAGTAGAAGGTCTGGATAATGTCAGCAACGTCGCTGTAAGTAATCGGCCAGTAGCCGCTCATCTGCAGAAGATGATATTCCTTGTCAGCTTCGATTGCTTCATTGTATTCCAGCTTCGTCCAATTGCCGGTGTTATCGCTGAGTTCTGCGGCATACTTGCCCCAAAGCTCGATAGCGCCTGCCGGGAGGTCCTTGTCTACCGTGATAACGAAATCGGCAAGATAATCCGCATACTTGCTGCCGGCTGCTGTTGCAGTGGCTTCATACTTGTATGCTGCTTCAAGACCGAGCTCATTTTCATCGGAGTGTGTAATGTCGGTTACCGTGGCCGTTGGTAACGCATCAGCAAATACGGTGAAAGGCATCATTGATACTGCCATAAGAACTGAAAGAGCGATCGCGATAATTTTCTTTGAAATTCTCATGATAATCAAATCCCTTCTAAAATTATTTTCTTGCTGAGCATTTTCTTTTTAAATAAAGCTCGGATAACTGACCTGCGACAGAACTGTTAGCAGCAGCCTTTGGAAATACCCGAAGCGGGTACCAAGTGGCATCCATGGTGTGCCGCTTTTCAGTTGCTTTTAACCTTTCTGTCTTACCCTACCCTTCATTTGCCGTGTTATTGCGAAACGGCAGAAAAATACTCATTTTATATTATAAATAATATATTCAATATTTTCAACAAAATTGTTTATTTTTGTTTAATATGACGATGAAAAAATTCACAAATTGTTTAATATTTGTTTAAAGTGCGTTAAAATGAATTCAGTTTTACTTGTAATAAACAGACGGTTATGCTATGATGTATGTAACAACAATCAATGAGGGTGAAAGTATGAGCAATGAATTAAAGCATTCCAAATACCTTCGTGCCAACGCTGATAGCAACAAAAACGAGAGCAAAGAAGACGAGCAGCCGAAGGAAAAATACCGCAAAAACGTGATTACCCCCAAGCGTGCCAGAGAGATGGCGCTCGCTGCCGAGCAGGCAGAACAAGACGAAGCGCAGGAAGCGGAAACCAAAGCGGTTGAAGCCGAAGAAAAAGAGTCTGCCCGTGAGCCGCAGAAAAAGCAGTACCGTGACAGCGTACTGACCCCAAAGCGTGCCAGAGAGCTGCTGGAACAGGAACGGCTTGAGAAAGAAAGCGTCACCCCTACCGAGCATCCGGACTTCCGTGGCCTGGGTGTGGCAAAGAAAATCAAGGACATGACATTCT
>CALGGQ010000170.1 GCA_937915775.1 uncultured Clostridia bacterium
GTCCTTGAGGCTGAAATAGCCCGTGATATAGCCGCCGTAGGCGTCGTCGAGCGTTTCGATAATCTGACCTTCGTACATCGTATATCGGTACTGCATTGTCGGCTCCTCGGTATCGCGCACGACCACGTTATCATAATATGCCATCACGTACCGCTCGCTGACGGTATTATTCTTACTGACGTATTTCACCTGATAAACATCGTAAAGCGTATTATCGTTTTTACCGTCGGTCACCAGATACATCGTGTGCGGCGTCAGCGACTCGATTTTGACCGAGGTTGTCACGCCCTGCGCTGCTTTCTTCACGGTGGAATCGGATTTATTATGAATCATCTCAATCGCTTTATCGCTGAGAGAATCGAGGTCAGTAAGGTATAAATCAAGCCCCTCAACCGTAAAGGTCTTGCTGGACGGTGACAGGCGGTAATCGCTGCTGCTCGCTTTCACGGTAATGACATCGCCCTCGGATAAATCGTAATCCGGGTCAATATCGTAGTGAATTTTCCCGTCCTTTGCACCGGTATAAACAATTGCTGCCCTGCCGCTGCCGGTGGTACCGGTAAACGAAACGCTGATATTCTCAAACGGATTGACTTGGGGCGTCTGTACCAGATAAGAGATAACGCCTGCTGCCAGAAAGCACAGCACAACCAGTACCGCAATCAGTTTTCCCCTCACGGTTTTGCGCTTTTTCTTTTTCTCCGCCTCGGCGTTTGCTTTCAGCACGCCCTGCTGCCTGGCATAGGCGCGCTCCTGAATCGTATCGGCATCGGGGGAATACTTCAGCACCTCCTTATGCCCGCAAAACGGGCATACCAGCTCGCGCTCAGCCTCATGATGTTCCATCGTTCCGCCGCATTTCGGGCAGGTTAAATCCAGTAAATCCTCAGACATTTTTGACATCCTTTGTTGAATAAGATTACTTTAAAAATATCATAATTACGCGCGATTGACAAGTTAATAGTTGCATCGTTTTTGATTTCTGTTATAATGAGTTTATCGGAAAGAAAAATGAACGGGAGAACGCGATGAGTTATCAGGATTCCTATTTAAAGCCGGAGGATTACGCAGAGCCGCAGTGCCTACTTTGCGGTGAGGCATACGGCGTAACGGCAGAGGTTAAAGCCGTACCGCAGCAGCGCATCATTGAAAAAATGAATGACTATATGAGCCGCCGCGACTACAACGGCGCCGAGCGCCATCTGCTGTACTGGCTGGAGGAGGCAAAGCTCGGTCATGACAAAGGCGGCGAGCTGATGCTTCGAAATGAATTGGTCGGTCATTACCGTAAAACAGGCGAAAAGGACAAGGCGTTTGAAAGCGCTGCCGAGGCACTGCGGCTTGTCAAAGAGCTGGATTTTGACGGCACCGTCAGCGCCGGCACAACCTATATCAACGTGGCAACGGCGTACAATGCGTTCGGCGAAAATGAGCAGTCCCTTGCGCTGTTTGAGAAAGCAAGGGCAGCCTATGAGGCAAACAGCAACACGGCGCCGTCGCTGCTCGGCGGACTGTACAACAATATGGGGCTGACCGACGTTGCGCTCGGGCGGTATGACGAGGCGTTTGGGCTCTATGAAAAGGCGCTGGGTGTGATGGCTGACGTAGAAAACGGCGCGCTGGAGCAAGCAATCACCTACCTCAATATGGCGGACGCTTTTGAAGCGCAGCTCGGTGCGGAGCAGGCAGAAAGCAAGGTATTTGATTTACTGGACAAAGCCTATGATTTGCTGACGCTGCCCGATTTGAAGCACGACGGCTACTATGCCTTTGTATGCGAAAAATGCGCGCCGTCCTTTTCCTACTACGGCTATTTTGCGGCGGCGGCAGAATTAAACAAAAGAGCGGAGCAGATTTATGAAAGGGATTGAGTTATCCAGAGCATTTTTTGAGGAATACGGCAAGCCGATGCTGGAGCAGGATTTCACCGAATTACTCCCGTATGTAGCAGCAGGGCTGTTCGGCAGCGGGTCGGAATGCTTCGGCTTTGACGACACTGTTTCCGCCGACCACGATTTTGAAGCGGGCTTCTGCCTGTTTCTGCCGGGTGAGGACATCGTTGACCGGCGCACGGCGTTTCAGCTCGAGCGTGCGTACGCGAAGCTGCCAAAGGAATTTATGGGCTACCGCAAATCGCTGCTCAGCCCCGTCGGCGGCGCACGGCGCGGTGTGCTAAGAACCGATGAATTCTTCACGGAAAAGCTCGGCACGCCCGACGGCAGCCTGACCTTGCAGCAGTGGCTGACCGTGCCCGAGCAGGCGCTGGCGGAAGCGACCAACGGCGTGCTGTTTTTTGACAACTATGGCGAGGTGAGCCGCATCCGCGAAGCACTTGCCTTTTATCCCGAAGCCATCCGCCGCAAGAAGCTGGCGGGCAACCTGCTGCTGATGGCGCAAAGCGGGCAGTACAACTACAAGCGCTGTCTGGACCACGGCGAGGAAGCCGCGGCGCAGCTTGCGGTATTTGAATTTGTCAACAGCGCGATGGCGGTTACCTTCTTATTGAATTATCAATATAAACCCTATTATAAATGGAGCTTCCGCGCGATGCGCGCCCTGCCGAAGCTCGCGCTGAACGCCGAAATCATGGAATACCTGCTGACCACCGGCAATGAGGGTGAAACGGCGGAGGAAAAGTATTATGCCATTGAGGGCATTGCCGCCGACATCATTGACGAGCTGGCTGAGCAGGAACTGACAAACGCCATCTGCGGCGACCTGGAAAAGCACGCTTACTCCGTCAACGACGGCATTGAGGACGGCGAAATCCGCAACCTGCACATTTTAGCGGCAGTTTAATTTATCATATTATTAAGGATTATAACATTATGAAGCTACACGGAATACAAAAAATGACGCTGCTCGATTTTCCGGGCGTGGTGTCGTGTACCATATTTTTGGGCGGATGCGATTTTCGCTGTCCGTTCTGTCACAACTTTGAGCTGATTGATGGCACGGCACAGCCGGTGATGGACGAGGATGAGCTGATTGACTTTTTAAGAAGCCGTAAAGCACTGCTGGACGGCGTTGCCATCACGGGCGGCGAGCCCTGTCTGCACAGGGACCTGCCGGCGCTCATTCGCCGCATCCGCGCCGAGGGCTACAAGGTAAAGCTTGACACCAACGGTTATCACCCCGCGCTGCTCAAGAAAATCCTCGACGAAAAGCTCGTGGAATATGTGGCGATGGATATCAAAAACAGCCCGGAAAAATACGCGCTGACCTGCGGGCTTGACCATATCAATATGGATAAAATAAACGAGAGCATTTCCCTTTTGATGAACGGGGACACGGACTATGAATTCCGCACCACCGTCATTAAGGAATTTCACGAATCCGAAGATTTTGAAAAAATCGGTCAGTGGATTAAAGGTGCCAAGCGCTATTTCCTGCAGCGCTTTACGGATCGCGACTCCGTTCCCTACGGCAATCTGAGCGCACCCTCCTTTGACGAAATGAAGAAATATGCCGAAATCGCGCGAAAATACATCCCCGAAACGGAATTGCGCGGCGTAGAGTAAAACACTACATATGGTATAAAAAAAGTTTTTTTAAGAAAATTTACGGAACATATTGACAAAGCACCCTCTTATTGCTATAATACGTTTTGCACGATAAAAAAGCAGAATTTATTAAGTTTTAAGAGGGGTTTATTCTATGTATCAGGTTATCAAGCGTGACGGCAGCGTGACCGATTTTGATATCAGCAAAATCAGCGCCGCCATCGCAAAGGCTTTTGAAGCCCAGGGCAAACAGTCCCACCCGAGCGTGATTGACTTAATCGCGCTGCACGTTACCGCCGATTTTGAAAGCAAAATCAAGGACGGCAAAATTTCTGTTGAAGCGATTCAGGACAGCGTTGAAAAGGTGCTCTCCGAATCCGGCTACGCCGATGTGGCAAAGGCTTACATCCTCTACCGTAAACAGAGAGAGAAAATCCGTAACGTCAATTCCGCGCTGCTCAACTACAAGGACATCGTTGACAACTATCTGAAAATCAACGACTGGCGCGTGAAGGAAAACTCCACCGTCACCTATTCCGTGGGCGGTCTGATTCTCTCCAACTCCGGCGCGATTACCGCGAACTACTGGCTGAGCGAGGTTTATGACGATGAAATCGCTACCGCGCACCGCAATGCAGATATTCATCTGCACGACCTTTCCATGCTGACCGGCTACTGCGCCGGCTGGAGCCTGAAGCAGCTCATCCAGGAGGGCCTCGGCGGCGTAACCGGTAAAATCACCTCCTCC
>CALGGQ010000171.1 GCA_937915775.1 uncultured Clostridia bacterium
TAAAGTCTGGGCGGAGGTGTTCGGCGCGGAGGATGCGCTGGTGCGCCATAATTTCGTCTGCGGTACGCATACCTTAACGGTAGCGCTTTTCGGTGTTCTGCGCCCGGGTGATACCATGCTGAGCGTTACGGGAACACCGTATGATACCATTCACGGCGTCATCGGCATCTCCGGCGAGGGTATGGGCTCTTTAAATGACTTCGGCGTGAAGTATAAGGAAGTTCCTTTGAAAGATGAAAAGCCGGATTTAGCGGCAATAAAGGCGGCTGTGAATGATGAAACAACAATGGTCTATATTCAGCGCAGCCGCGGCTATGAGCTGCGTCCATCGCTGACAGTGGAGGAAATTGCTGCAATTGCCGCAATAGCAAAAGAGCAGAATCCGAATACCATCGTTATGGTGGATAACTGCTACGGCGAATTTACGCAGAAGCAGGAGCCGACGCAGGTCGGCGCAGATTTGATTGCCGGCTCACTGATTAAGAATGCCGGCGGCGGTATCGCCACGACAGGCGGCTACATTGCCGGCAGGCACGATTTGGTGGAAAAATGCGCGTACCGTCTGACAACGCCGGGACTCGGCAAGGAGGTCGGCGCTACGCTCGGCATGAACCGCGAGCTGTATATGGGCTTATATTATGCGCCGCATACCGTCGGCGAGGCGCTGAAAAGCGCTGTCTTTATCGCTGCGCTGTATGAGGGCTTCGGCTATGATACCACGCCGAAATATAACGCTGTGCGCGGTGATATCGTCCAGTCGCTCGGGCTGGAAAACGAGGAAAGCCTTGTCGCTTTCTGCCAGGGCGTGCAGAGCGGCAGCCCGATTGACAGTTACTTAACGCCGGAGCCGTGGGATATGCCGGGGTACGACAGCAAGGTTGTGATGGCGGCGGGTGCGTTTACGCTCGGTTCCTCGATTGAGCTTTCAGCAGACGCGCCGATACGCGAGCCGTACTATGCCTGGATACAGGGCGGTCTGCATTATCATTCGGCAAAAATCTGCGCGCTTTTGGCAGCGCAGCAGATGCTGAATAAAGGATTACTTAAAGGAATAGAATGATGGAATATAACTATAAAGGAATCACGCCTGAGAGCATCGAACTGCTTTGTCTGAACCGCTTTAACGATTCCAAGGCGTTTTATGAGGAGCACAAGGAGGAACTGAAGCAGGGCATCACTGTGCCGATGCGGCAAATGGTGATGGATTTGTCGGACGTTCTGTATGATATCGACGACAAGATGTATCTTGACCCGGTGCGTGCCGTCTCCCGTATTCACCGCGATACGCGCGGCAATCGGTCAAAAATCAAATACCGTGAGAATATGTGGACTTTTTTCAGACGGTATAAAAAGGATTATCCGCAGGCGCCGTTTTACTATTTTGAATTTTATCCGAACCGTTTTGGCTACGGTCTGGTGTTCTGGCTGTGGCGTCCGACGCATTTTCAGGTCGTGCATGAGATGATTATGGAAAACCCGAAGCGGTTTATGAATGCCGTTAAGTCTTGTGCAGACGCCGGCTTTGAGTTCAGCTGTACGGATTTTTATAAGACGGACAGATACCCGAACGCACCGCAGGAGCTGAAGCCGTTTTTGGCAGCCAAGAATATGGCTTTTTCCTATGACTGCTACGATATGGAGCGGCTGAATTCTCCGTCGCTGATTGATGAAATGCGCCTTGCCTTTGATATCGCAAGCCCGATGTACGAATTCTTTGCTGAGGCGCACGAACGGATGATGGCGGAGGGACTTATTAAACCGGAGGACTGATATGTTACAGTTAGTGCTCGGCAGAGCCGGAACAGGGAAAACCGAATATGTCTTTTCTTCCATTCGCCGGCTAATTGAAAACGGCGAGGATAACATACTGCTCATCACCCCTGAGCAGTTTTCCTTTATTGCCGAACGGCGGCTGCTGACGGACTTAGGCGAAGCCGATATCGGTAAGGTGGAAAGCACGTCGTTTACGCGCCTTGCAGGTGAAATCACCAAGCAGTACGGCGGCGACAGGCTGCCCGTGCTCACCAAAGGCGCCAAGGCGGTGATGATGAAGCGCGCCGTGGAAGCGGTGCAGGACAGCCTTGTGCTGTTCCGTAAGAACATTACCTCACCGTCATTTATCAGTTCCGCCGTCAAAATTTATGACGAAATGAAGTCCTGCCGCGTCAGTAGCGAGGATTTTTTGGAAGCGGCGGAAAACACCGAGCGGGAAATCCTGTCCGGCAAGCTGAAAGATATTGCGCTGATGATCAGTGCTTATGACGCGCTGATTAAAGACGAATATTACGACAGCGCTGAGGAGCTCACGCGGCTGTATGAAAAACTGCTGGGGCTCAATTATTTCAGCGGCAGAACGGTCTTTATTGACGGCTTTTCCGGCTTTGTGGCACAGGAGTATAAGGTGCTGGAGGTTATCTTAGCGCAGGCAAAAGCGGTTTATATCACCCTTTGCACGGATTCCGCCGTCAACCGTGAATCCTTTGATTTGTTCTCCTATGTCAACAGCAATATCGGCATCTTAAATGATGTGACGGATAGATCGGAA
>CALGGQ010000172.1 GCA_937915775.1 uncultured Clostridia bacterium
CAAGAGTCTCACAGCGTGTCGAAATCTGTTCTGTAGGTTTTTCGACACGCTGAAGGGCTGCCTCATAGGAGGCAGCCCAGTTTTTTATGCTGCTGTATGCTGTTTCGTTTTACCTCTGACACTATCAAACAGCCGGTTAAGCAGCTTGACGACGTTGCCGACCAAAACGGCGGCGATAATGCTGCCCTCGCGCACTCCCTCGAGCTTTCCTAAGAACACGAAGCAAATAATAGCCGACAGCGCGATATAGATGACGTCAAACAAAATTTTGATGTTTTCATATTTTTTGCCGCTGACCTCGCTGATAGCGCGGTTCATCGCCTCTCCGGGCAGCATTGCCACACCGCCCTTGAGCTGAATCCAGATGCCGAGCGCCAATACGATACACCCGAGCAGCATATACAGCAGCTGCCCGATATAGGAATGAACCGTTATGTTGCGGATGAGATAGCAGGAAAAGTTCGTCAGATACCCGTATACAAACGCGAGTACGGTCTGAATGACAATTTCAAGAGGCTTGCAATTTTTACGCAGCAGCGCTACCTGCACGGCGATTTGTATCACGCTGAGCAGATTCAGCCAGCCGCCGAAGCTCAGCGCACTGCTGACGAGCGAAACGGAGTAGGGCAGCGACGCGACGGGAGAGGTGCCGAGTCCCGCTTTGGTGGAAAACGCCACGCCGAGTGACGCGATGAATAAGCCGATGATAAATAGTGTGTATCGAAAAAGGAGGTCCTTCTTTTTTGCGGTGTCTTTCATAGTAACCCCTTGTGACAAACGTTGACAAAAGCATTTCTCAGTGCTATATTGTTGATAGTAAAATAACCTACTGAAAACATAGGCAATGAATACGGTTATCTTATCACAATTTTTTATTTCTGTCAATCAATTTAACTGTTGACAGGGCGAAAGGAAGGCACTATGCAGTACGATTTTGACACAGTATACGACAGAAGCGGGACGCATTCTCTGAAATACAAGAGCCATCCGCATTACCCGAATGAAACGCTGATTCCACTCTGGGTTGCCGATATGGATTTCAAAACGGCGCCGGAGATTATTGACGCCTTGCGGAAGGCGACCGAGCACGGCATTTTTGGCTATACGGTGCCGGATGAGGCGTATTTCAATTCGCTGCTTTGTTGGAATCAGAAACGCTTTCATTTTGACGTGAAAGAGGAATGGGTAACGCCGTGCGAGGGCGTGATGTCCGGCATTGCCGCTGCTCTCAGCGCGCTTTCGGCAGAGGGTGATGCGGTGCTGATTTTTCAGCCTGTCTATCATCTTTTTGACCATGTGCTGCGGGATAACAAGCGTCGTATCATCGTCAGTGAATTGCAGTATGACGGTAAAAAATATGTCATTGACTATGATGATTTTGAAAGAAAAGTTATTGAAAACGACGTCAAAATCCTGCTGTTCTGTTCGCCGCACAATCCCGTCGGCAGAGTGTGGAGCAGGGAGGAGCTTGCGCGTGTTACCGCAATATGCCTGCAGCATAACGTCCTCATTATCTCCGATGAAATCCATTCCGATTTGACCTTTCAGCCGCATATCCCCACCGCCTCGTTATCCGATGCTGTGGCAGACATCACTGTGGCGCTGACCTCGGTGACGAAAACCTTTAACCTTGCCGGTATTCAGGGCGCCAACCTGATTATCCCAAACGGCAAAATCAGAGCTTTGGTAGAAGCGCGGCTTCGCGCGCAGTGCTCCGGCGGACCGGGGATTATGTCCCTTGCCGCTGCCAAGGCGGCGTATCAGCACGGTGAAAATTGGCTTGATGCGTTGCTCGGGTATCTTCAGGGCAATATTGATTACGTTATTCTCAGCTTTGCCGGTACCAAAATTAAGCCGATTATTCCGCAGGGAACCTATCTGATGTGGCTCGATTGCCGCAATCTCGGCTTATGCGATAAGGAGCTGGAGGAGTTCTTTATTAAAAAATGCGGCGTCTGGATGAATAGCGGATATATTTTCGGCAAGGGCGGCAGCGGCTTTATGCGGATGAACGTCGCCTGTCCGCGTGCAACTTTAGAAAAAGCCGTACATGCTATTCTTCAAAATACGGAGTCCAATTGGCGATGATGAAGGAAATATTGATGATTTGGAGTCAACTATGAAACGGGAGCTTCCTCATTTTTATATCGGGCATTCCTACGGCGGCAATCAGGAATGGTTTTCGGATTTATTCATGCGCCTTGGCGGCTGTGCTGCCGAAACGGCGTGCGATATCTGCATTTATCTGGATTTATATCAGGGGACCTCTCTTTACCCCTATGATATCGGCAATCTCACAAAGGCGGATTATGTTCATTTCGGCTCCCGTATGAAGCCTTTTTTGCACCCGCGTATGAGCGGTATCGATAAGCTCTCCATTTTTGCCGAGGGGTTTGGAGACTATCTTAAAAGCGTCGGCGGCAGTATTCGCCTTTCCACTGTTGAGGGAACGGAAATTTACGAATTGGCGAAGCAAGCCCTGATTGCCCAAATTGACAGCGGCATGCCTGTTGCTTTCCTGTGCCTGATGCACAGGGATAAACGCTTTCATGATTACGAGTGGCATTGGTTCTTGCTCAATGGCTATGATGCGGCTGATGACAGACTGCAGGTGAAAGCAGTCACCTACAGCGCTTATGAATGGCTCGATTTTGAAGCGCTTTGGAACACCGGCTATGCCAACCGCGGCGGTATGGTCCTGCCGGAATTGATATAGAAAGTGAAAGAGTGAGGCGTTTTATAGTCCGCGAATCCTCATATTCTGGGCTTTCAAATGACTGCCAATTGACTGCCAATTTTGTAAAAAACGATATATTTTAAGCGCACACAAAACAAAGAGAGGGTGGATTCTCTTCTCAACAACGAAAAGGTCCACCGGACATTTTCTCCCGCTTTTATGCGGCTTTCAGCCTGTAAAAGCGGTGTTTCGTTTCGAATCCACTCATAAAGAAAATAACAGGATACCCGAGTGGGTATCCTGTTATTTTGGTGGAAGAGGGTGGATTCGAACCACCGAAGTCACTGACGTCAGATTTACAGTCTGATCCCTTTGGCCGCTCGGGAACTCTTCCATAGTATGAGGGCAGCTCTTGTTCGCCGCCCCATCTGGAGCTGGTGAACGGACTCGAACCCCTGACCTGCTGATTACAAATCAGCTGCTCTACCAACTGAGCTACACCAGC
>CALGGQ010000173.1 GCA_937915775.1 uncultured Clostridia bacterium
GCTGATGAATTACGTCAGAGAAATGGGGCTCCCGATGATTAACCTGTGCATTACTTCCAATAAAAAAACGCATATCTGGTATCTTAAGCGCCTGAACAGGCAGCTGATGAGAATTATTCTTAACTGACTGAGCGAAACGAGGTGAAGCATAATGGATTTTAAATACAAGGTTTCCGTCATAGTTCCCGTATACAATGTCGAGGAATTTCTGCCGCGCTGTCTGGATTCGTTAGTCAATCAGACGATAGATAAAAGCGAGATGGAAATTCTGCTGATTAACGACGGCTCGCCGGATAACAGCATTGACATCTGTAACGAATATGCCGCCAAGTATCCCTGCATCAAGGTGTTCTCCAAGGAGAATGAAGGACTCTCTGCAACGAGAAACTACGGTATTCACCGTGCACAGGGTAAATACCTGATGTTCATTGACAGCGACGACTATTTTTCGCTCGATACGGTTAAGGGTGTAACTGACTTTTTCGATAAGGTTTACGATGAGGTTGATTTGGTTACATATTACGAGCAACCGTTCAGAAACGGCCGTAATCTGAAGAGCCATCTCCGCTTCCGTTATTACCTCAAGCACGAGGGTGTTTACGATTTAGAGGAATATCCGTATATCCTGCAGATGCGTATTAACGTCTGCGTGAAGAATCTCGGCGAGGAAAACCTTCTTTTTGATACAACGCCGAACTTCCGCCAGGAGGACCAGGAATACAATAACCGCGTTCTGATGCGCAAGATGAAAATCGGTTATTCCGCTACCGGCTGCTATTACTATGCCAAGGATAACGAGAACAGCATCGTCGCTACCAAGTTTAATGCGATTAACCTGTTTGAGCCGAGTATGGCATATCTGGAGCGTTTGCTGGGCTATTTTCCTGATAAGGTACCGCCGTATTTCCAGGCGATTGTTTTCCACGATTTAAGATGGAAGTTTGAAAGCCGGATTCTGCTGCCGCATCACTATGAGGGAGAAGCGTACGAAATGGCGCTCACCAGAATCCGTGAGCTGCTTGCCAGAATTGATAACGCTATTATCATTAACTATCCCGACTTAAAAGAATATCTCAAGGATTTCTGGCTGTCGCAGAAAAAGAATGCCAATATCATTCCTTATGTAAGAGCGACGCGCCTGATGTTCCTTGCCGACGGCAAGCCGTTTTACAGCAGAACCAAGATGGGCATCAAGATTGTTCGCTTCCAGCCGCTGGATAACGGCAATGTGCTGGTGCGCGGCTATGTTGACTCCGTGTTCTTCAATTTTGTGGATGAAAAGCCGGAGCTGTATGTGGAGGAGAACGGCACCGATGCTAAGCGCCTTGACACCCAGCTTTCCACCTTCGGCGTGCTGGTGCGCTATGTACAGGTTGTTAAGCTCTATGCCTTTGAATATGAGCTTGATCCCGAGAAGGTGCAGCGCTTCCGCTTCTATGTCAAAACGGATGGATTTGAGATTGAAACGGCTTATTCCTTCCGTCAGCAGGCGGGTATTTATCCCGACAGGGATTTGACGGAAATCGTCTGCGGCAATACGCTCATCAGTTATATTAACAACCACAACTTCCTTGTGAAACGCCTGACCGCCAAGGAAATCGACGAGGCGGAAACCGAGCAGACCGAAATGTTTTTCAAGGAGTATACGGCGGAGCTGCGGCTGAAGGCCATTCAATACAGACGGCAGCACCGCATCTGGCTGTATAGCGATTTATATACGGTAGAGAAGGACAACGGGTACTATCAGTTTATCAACGATTTCGATAAAAAGGACGGTGTGGAGCGCTATTATGTTTACACCAGACCGTACGAGGAGATTGAGTACCTGTTCACAGAGGAGCAGAAAAAACGGCTCGTAGAATTCGGTTCGGAACAGCATAAGCTGCTCTATCTCAGCGCTGAGCTCGTGCTCTCCGCGTTCTACGGCAGAAGCCCGATTTCGCCGTTCAAAACCGAAAAGGACGAAACCGACTATTACAATATGGAGCATTTCCGCGTGATTTATCTGCAGCACGGTGTGCTGCACGCCTCGCTGCGTACCCAGAATTCCGCGGAGAATGCCAGAGCGGATAAGATTGTCATCTCCTCCGATTTTGAAATGCGGAATCTGACGGAGAATTACAAATACCGCCATGATGCGCTGATTCCGTCCTCCATGGTGCGTTATGACCATATTGACAGAACAGCGCCGCCGAAGGGCAGAATTCTGTTTGCGCCTTCGTGGAGAGATTATTTCACTACGTCAATCGGCGCTTCTAAATGGGAGACGAATCTGGCTGCCGTTCAAAAATCGGATTACTTTTTGAATATGGTTGCTTTCTTAGAGAGTGAAACGCTTGCCGCTGCGCTCGAAAAGGGCAATATCACCCTGGAGGTGAAGCTGCACCCGATTATTGCGGACGCCGCA
>CALGGQ010000174.1 GCA_937915775.1 uncultured Clostridia bacterium
AAATATCAGCAGCATGAACGGATAGGTCAAGACAATAGCCCAGTTGCCCCTCCTGAAGAAAGGCGCCTGGACTATCTTTGAATATATGCTGTTCCAGAGAAAGGCATAAAGCAGTGTAAATACTGCCAGAAGCACTATCACTTCAGCAAATATGACCATTCTCTTGTATCTTTGTCTTTTCACTTACAATAGTTTCCTGAGTAATTATTATTTATCGCGGAGCCGCGGCCTACCGCAGGGCGGCCTGCGCAATTGCGGTGTCCTGCCCTTCGTACACCCCGCAGGGCGGCCCGCCTGTCTTATCCCCTGTATCCGTCGGGATTATTGCTCTGCCATCTCCAGGTATCTTCGCACATTTTCTTCAGATCATACTGGGCGGTCCAGCCAAGTTCTGTTGCTGCTTTCTCGGGATCGGCATAGCAGATATCAATGTCTCCCGGGCGCCGCGGGGCAAATACAAAGGGAACCTCATGGCCGCAGGCCTCCGAGAATGCGTGAATGATATCCAGCACGCTGTAGCCGATGCCGGTACCCAGGTTGTAGACTTCCAGTCCCGGATGAGTGTCCAGCTTCTCAATGGCTTTCACATGGCCCTTTGCCAGATCGACCACATGGATATAGTCTCTCACGCCGGTGCCGTCGGGAGTATCGTAATCGTTGCCAAAGACATTTACCTTTTCCAGTTTTCCCACTGCGACCTTTGCAATATACGGCAGCAGATTGTTCGGAATGCCGTTCGGGTCCTCGCCCATCGTGCCGCTCTTGTGCGCGCCAATCGGGTTAAAGTACCGCAGCAGGCAGACGCTCCACTCGCTGTCAGACGCGCTGATGTCCTTGAGCATACACTCAATGATGTACTTCGTTCTGCCGTACGGATTTGTTACGCCGCCGACCTCCATATCCTCGGTGAGCGGCGAAATGTTTTTCATGCCGTAAACCGTGGCGGAGGAGGAGAAAACAATCTTCTTACAGCCGTTTTTGCGCATCACGTCCAGCAGCACGAGCGTGCCCGTAACGTTGTTATCAAAATATTCCAGCGGCTTTTCCACGCTCTCGCCGACTGCCTTTAAGCCGGCGAAGTGAATTACGCTGTCAATTTTCTCTTTATCAAAGACCTTCTGCAGCCCCTCGGCATCGCGGATATCTACCTTGTAAAACGGAAAATCCTTGCCGACCAGCGCTTTGATACGGTCATATGACGATTTTTTACAGTTATACAGGTTGTCGATGACAACGATGTCAATGCCTGCGTTAATGAGCTCTACGCAGGTGTGCGAGCCGATGTAGCCCAGCCCGCCGGTTACTAATACTGCCATAGCATTTCCTCCTATAATGGGTGTGGGCGTAGCCCACCCCAAACTGCTAACGATTAACTGCTAACTGCTAACTAATAAGCTTTGCCCCAATAGAGCATCTGCGTTGCCGGCTTGCCGCAGCATACGCATACGTCGCTGAGGTGCTCCTGCTCAAACGGAATGCAGCGTGAGCCGACGCCGGTGATTTCCTTCACCTTGTCCTCGCAAGCCTCGTCGCCGCACCACATTGCCTTGACAAAGCCATCGCCGTGTTCCTCGAGCGCCTTGACGATGTCGTCCATCGTGAGCGCCTTGTAGGTGCGCTTTTCTCTGTTTGCCAGCGCGCTCTGATAAATGCCGTCGCGTACCTCCTCGAGCTTCTGCAGCACGACTTCTTCAATGTTGTCCAGCGAAACGAACGTCTTTTCTCTGTTGTGACGGGTAACGACAACACACTGGTTATTTTCAATATCCTTCGGGCCGATTTCCACGCGAACGGGAACGCCCTTCATCTCGTATTCTGCAAACTTCCAGCCCGGTGACTGGTCGCTGTCATCCATCTTCGCGCGGCAGACCTTCTTCAGTCTGTCACACAGCTCGTTCGCCTTATCCAAAACGCCCTCTTTGTGCTGTGCAATCGGAATCACCATTGCCTGAATCGGTGCAACTGCCGGCGGCAGGACCAAGCCGTTGTCGTCGCCGTGCGTCATAATGATGGCGCCGATGAGTCTGGTAGTCATACCCCACGAGGTCTGGTGCGGGTAACAGAGCTTGTTTTCCTTGTCGGCATACTGAATTTCAAACGCTCTGGCAAAGCCGTCGCCGAAATAGTGGCTCGTGCCCGCCTGCAGCGCCTTGCCGTCGTGCATCAGTGCCTCAATGCAGTAGGTGCGCTCGGCACCGGCAAACTTGTCGCTCTCGGTTTTCTGCCCCTGCACCACGGGAATGGCAAGGTATTTCTGGCAGAATTCCGTGTAAACATTCAGCATACGCTCGGTTTCCTCAATCGCCTCCTCAGCGGTGGCGTGCAGGGTGTGTCCCTCCTGCCAGAGGAATTCACGCGAGCGCAGGAACGGGCGCGTCGTCTTTTCCCAACGGACGACGGATACCCACTGATTGTAGAGCTTCGGCAAATCCCTGTGAGAGTGAACGATATTCTTAAAATGCTCACAAAACAGCGTTTCCGAGGTGGGACGGACGCACAGGCGCTCCTCCAGTTTTTCGCTGCCGCCGTAGGTGACCCATGCACATTCCGGTGCAAAGCCCTCCACATGGTCCTTTTCCTTTTGCAACAGGCTTTCCGGAATGAACATCGGCATACAGACGTTTTCATGTCCTGTTTCCTTGAACATACCGTCCAGAATCCGCTGAATGTTTTCCCAGATGGCGTAACCGTACGGACGGATGACCATACAGCCCTTAACGCTGGTATATTCAATCAGCTCTGCCTTTTTGCACACATCGGTGTACCACTTGGCAAAATCCTCATCCATGGATGTGATAGCATCCACCATTTTCTTCTGCTGAGCCATAGCATTTCTCCTTAGCGTTTATTGCATAATATTATAAACTATTTTCCTTAATATGTAAACAACTATTTTGCTGTTTTATCGGTTTGCACAAATTGTTTTTATTTTAGGAAATGTTTCATCAAAACTAACAGATTGTCTATATTTCTCCGGCGCTTTTTAGGCAATATTTGCCTTGAAAAAAATATTTTTAGTGCTATAATGAGGGTATATTAAAACGGGAAAAGGAGGGATGCCTATGCTGCTTTCCCCGATAACAATGAAGCTCGGCTTAAAAGAGGAACTGCTCGAGCAGCTCGAAATTGAGGGCTACCAATATATTACCATCGGCGGCAGGGAAATCTGCTGGCTTGATGAGGGCACGGTGGTCACCTGGATCATTATGGCGGTGCTCGTGCTTGTTGCCTTTCTGATGACGCGCGGTCTTAAGGCGGAAGGCAAGCTCAGCAAGCGGCAGCTCCTGCTGGAGATGGGCTATACCAAGCTCGAAAACTTCTTTAAAGACATTGTTGGCGAAGAGGGTATGCCGTACTGCTGGTGGCTGATGAGCGTGGCAATTTTTATCGGCGCGTCCAATATGGTGGGTATGTTCGGCTTTAAGCCGCCGACCAAGAGTGTGCAGGTAACGGCGGCGCTGGCGCTGTGCAGCATCGTGCTGGTGGAATTTGCCGGTATCCGCGCCAAGGGGCTGCGCGGGCATATCAAGGCGTTTGCCAAGCCCGTGTCGATTGTCGCCCCGATCAACGTGCTGGAGCTCGTGATTAAGCCGCTGTCGCTGTGTATGCGACTGTTCGGCAACATCATCGGCGCGTTCATCATTATGGAGCTGATTAAGTTTGCGGTACCCGTCTTATTCCCGATGGTACTGAGCCTGTATTTCGATTTGTTCGACGGCTTTTTGCAGGCGTATATCTTCGTGTTCCTGACAGCGATTTATATTCAAGAAGCGATTGAGCCCGATGAAGAGGGCGGCGCTGTGAAACGCAGAAGAAAACGACTGGTTAAATCAATCAAAAAATGGGCATAGCCCGGTTAAATAGTAAGGAGAAACACTATGATAGCATTAGGTGCAGCATTAGCAGTATTAGTAGGCTTAGGTGCCGGTATCGGTATCAGCATGGCGACCGGCAAGGCAGTAGAGAGCATTGCCCGTCAGCCCGAGGCGGCAGGCAACATCCGTTCCACGCTGATTATCGGCTGTGCGCTGGCAGAGGCAACCGCCGTTTACGGCTTGGTTGCCAGCATTCTGATTATCTTTATGCTCAAATAACTTTCTTATTTGAGCGAATTCCTATGGAAAGGAAAAGCAGATATGCTGAAATTTGACTTAAACTTTTTGTGGGTTATCATCAATCTCATCCTGTTTTTTGTGCTGATGAGGCTGGTGCTTTTTAAGCCTATCAAAAAGGCGATGGATAAACGGCAGGAGCTGATTGACAGCGAGCTCTCCTCCGCGAGAAATGCGAATGCTGAGGCGGAGGAAAAGCTGAAGGATTATGAAAGCAGAATTGCCGGCTATCAGAGCGAGGGAGAGCAGATTCTGTCCGACGCGCGCGATAGCGCTAAGGCGGAATACGATAAAATTCTGGAGCGGGCAGACACGGATGCCGAGGCAATCCGTGAGACGGCGCGCGCCCAGATGGCAGCTGAGGCGGAGGACGCCCGCAAGGCAGCGAGAGAGGAGATTGCCTCCCTTGCGATGCAGGCAGCCGAGAAGATTGTCGGCGCCAATGTCTCCGCCGCAACAGACAGCGCAATATTCGATGAATTTTTGCAGGAAAGCAGTGAGGATTAATGGTGAAACACCTTGAAGATTATATCGCGCTGCTTTTGTCATCAAATGCAAGCGCGAACGATATGGAAAAAACAGAGGCGATTTTTGCCTCCTCTGACGAGGTTGCCCGTGTGCTCGGCGACCCGTCTGTTCTACAGAGCGAAAAGGAAACGGCAGTCAAGGAGCTGTTCCCGCGTGCGGTGCAGCAAACCGTGCTGAAAATGGCGGAAACGCGCGAGCTTGACGCTTTTTCCGAAATTGCCGCAGCCTACCGCGCGGAGTTGGACCGCATTAGCGGAACCGTGAAAGCGGTAGTTCGCTGCGTGAATGAGCCGAGCAGCGAGCAGCTGGACGGCTTAAAGCAGTTTGTCAAAAAGGAGACGGACGCCGCAGAGGTAACGCTTGAGGTCGTCAGGGACGAGTCCCTTTTGGGCGGCTTTATTATCGAGGTCGGCAACCGTCAGTATGACCGTAGCCTGAAAGCCAAGCTTGCCGAAATCCGCGAAGCCGTGACGGCGCAGGCGAAAAAGAGCGCCAATGTGGATGCCGGCGGTATTATCTCCATTCTGCGTGAGGACATCAAATCCTATGAGTTTGACGTCTCTGAGGAGGAGGTCGGCACCGTGCTGAGCGTCGGCGACGGCATTGCCACCATTTACGGGCTAGACAGCGTCATGTACGGCGAAATCGTTATTTTTGAATCCGGCATCAAGGGAATGGTGCAGGATATCCGCAAGAATACCGTCGGCTGCATTCTGTTCGGCGATGACAGCGAAATCCGCGAGGGCTCGCGCGTCAAGCGCAGCCGTAAGAAAGCGGGCGTGCCCGTCGGCAAGGAGTTTATCGGCAGAATTGTGAACGCCCTCGGCGAGCCGATTGACGGCAAGGGCGATATTTCCGCCGATGATTTCCGTCTGGTGGAGCAGCCGGCACCCTCGATTGTGGACAGAAAGAGCGTTTCGCAGCCGCTGGAAACGGGTATTTTGGCGATTGACTCGATGTTCCCGATTGGCAGAGGGCAGCGTGAGCTGATTATCGGCGACCGTCAGACAGGCAAAACCTCAATTGCGCTCGATACGATTCTGAACCAGAAGGGAAAGGACTGTATCTGTATTTACTGCGCCATCGGGCAGAAGGCGTCAACCGTTGCCAAGCTGGTGTCAACGCTTCAAAAGCACGGCGCACTGGAATATACGACGGTAGTGTGTGCCACGGCAGCCGATCCTGCTTCGCTGCAGTATATTGCGCCTTATTCGGCGACGGCGATTGCGGAGCACTTTATGTATCAGGGCAAGGACTGCCTGATAGTTTACGACGATTTATCCAAGCACGCGGTGGCGTACCGTGCCATTTCGCTGCTGCTGGAGCGTCCGCCCGGACGTGAAGCGTATCCCGGCGACGTATTCTATCTTCATTCCCGTCTGCTGGAGCGTTCCAGCCGGTTGACTCCGGAACTCGGCGGCGGCTCGCTGACGGCGCTTCCGATTATTGAAACCCAGGCGGGCGACGTTTCCGCCTATATCCCGACTAATGTTATTTCCATTACCGACGGTCAGATTTATCTGGAGAGCGATTTGTTCTTCAGCGGTCAGCGCCCTGCAGTCAATGTCGGTCTTTCCGTATCGCGTGTCGGCGGTGCGGCGCAGACCAAGGCGATGAAAAAGGCGGCGGGCTCGCTGCGTGTGGATTTGGCGCAGTACCGCGAGATGGAGGTCTTTACGCAGTTCTCCTCCGACTTGGATGAGGATACCAAGGCGCAGCTGGCGTACGGCGCCGGACTGATGGAACTCTTAAAGCAGCCGCTTGGTAAACCCCTCTCCCTCTGGCAGCAGGTGGTGACGCTCGTCGGCGCTATCGGCAAGCGCTTTACCGACGTGAAAAAGGAAAATATGAAGCGCTACCAGGGCGAGCTGCTGGAATGGTTTGACTTGAACCAGCAGGATATCATCACGGAAATTGAAAGCACGAAGCAGCTCGAAAGCAGGCTGCGCGACCGCATTCTTTACGCGATTGATTTATATAACGAAAACTATTAAGGAAACGAAGTATGGCGAATGCAAGAGAAATCCAGGGCCGTATGAAGTCCATCAAGGACACGATGAAAATCACGAACGCGATGTATATGGTGTCCTCCTCCAAGCTTCAGAAGGCGCGACGGGAGCTGAAAAATACCGAGCCGTATTTTGAAATTATACAGGACTCGCTTGCCAAATTACTGGATATTGCGCCCGATGCCGGCACCCGCTTTTTTGATAAGCGCAAGCACAAAACGGGTGACCAGCGCACGGCGGGTTATCTTGTCATTACCGCTGATAAGGGGCTGGCAGGTGCGTATAACCATAATATCATTAAGATGGCGGAAGAGCTTGTCACCAACGATGAGGACGATATGCTCTTCGTGGTCGGTCAGCAGGGCAGACATTATTTTGAAAAAAAGGATATCCCGATTGATATCAATTTTCAGTACACCGCTCAGAATCCGACGATGAACCGCGCCCGTCACATTGCCCGCAAGCTCGTTGAGCTTTTCCTCGAGGAGAAGATTGACGATTTGTATATCATCTATACGAAGATGGTCAATTCCGTGACGGTAGAGCCCGTCAATAAAAAGGTGCTGCCGCTCAATGCGGATAGAATTGAAACGCAGGATGTCGGCGTCAGCGATGACTTTCATAACGTAACGTTTTTGCCCGATGCCGAAACGCTGTTTGAACACCTCGTGCCCGATTACATCACCGGCTACATTTACGGCGCGCTGGTGGAATCCTACTGCTCGGAGCATAACGCCCGTATGATGGCGATGCAGACCGCGACGGAAAGCGGCGGCGAAATGCTGCGGGAGCTGTCTATGGCGTATAACCGCGCCCGTCAGGCAGCCATTACGCAGGAGATTACCGAGGTTGTCGGCGGCAGCCGCGCCAAAAAGAATTCGTAAGGATGAATCGAAAGATATAGAGTGAAGGCTATGAATTACGGAAAAATTGTACAGATTATGGGACCGGTCGTGGATGTCCGTTTTGACGGACAGCTGCCGCGCATCAAGGATGCGCTGGAGGTGCAAAACGGCGATAAAAAAGCGGTGATGGAGGTTGCCCAGCATATCGGCGACAACACCGTGCGCTGCATTATGCTTGCTGCGTCCGAAGGTCTTTATAAGAATATGGAGGTCGCTGCCGCAGGCGGCGCCATCAAGGTACCCGTGGGCGATAAAACGCTCGGCAGGCTCTTTAACGTCGTGGGGGAAACCATTGACGGGCTTGGCTCTCTGGAAAACGAGGAGCACTGGGAAATTCACCGCAAGCCGCCCGGCTTTGACGAGCAGTCCGGCGATGTGGAAATCCTGGAGACCGGCATTAAGGTTATCGACCTTCTCACCCCGTACCAGAAGGGCGGTAAAATCGGCCTGTTCGGCGGTGCCGGCGTTGGCAAAACCGTTCTGATTCAGGAGTTAATCACGAACGTTGCTACCCAGCACGGCGGCTATTCCATCTTCACCGGCGTCGGCGAACGCTCGCGTGAGGGTAACGATTTGTGGCACGAAATGAAGGAGAGCGGCGTTCTGAGCAAGACCGCGCTCGTGTTCGGCCAGATGAATGAGCCGCCCGGCGCGCGTATGCGTGTGGCGGAAACAGGGCTGACGATGGCGGAATATTTCCGCGATGTTGACCATCAGGACGTGCTGCTGTTCATTGATAATATTTTCCGTTTTGTGCAGGCTGGCAGCGAGGTGTCCTCTCTGCTTGGCAGAATGCCCTCTGCCGTCGGCTATCAGCCGACGCTGGCAACCGACCTCGGTCAGCTGCAGGAGCGTATCACCTCCACGAAAAACGGCTCCGTTACGTCCGTTCAGGCAGTTTATGTCCCTGCCGACGACTTAACCGACCCCGCCCCGGCTACCACCTTTGCGCACCTGGACGCTACCACCGTATTATCCAGAAAGATTGTGGAAAAGGGTATTTATCCCGCGGTGGACCCGCTGGAAAGTAACTCCCGTATCCTGGAAGCCGACGTTGTCGGCGAGGAGCACTATGCCGTGGCGCGCCGCGTGCAGGAGTATTTGCAGAAATATAAGGAGCTGCAGGATATCATTGCCATTCTCGGTATGGAGGAACTGTCCGACGAGGATAAGCTCGCCGTGCACCGCGCCAGAAGACTCGAAAAATTCCTGTCCCAGCCATTTCATGTGGCGGAGACGTTTACCGGTCTGCCGGGTATCTATGTACCGCTGAAGGAAACCGTGCGCAGTTTCAGGGCGATTGTTGACGGAGAAGCGGATGACCTGCCCGAGGCAGCCTTCTTCAACGTCGGCACCATTGAGGACGCGCGTGCAAAAGCCAAAACGCTGTGAGAGGGGACGCTATGAATACCTTTCAACTGAAAATCGTTGCCTCCAATAAGGTGTTTTTTGACGGCGAATGCGTGCAGCTTGTGCTGCCGATTGCGGACGGTGGGCTGATGGGCTTTCTGGCACATCATGAGAACGTCGTTGCGCCGATTGAGATAGGCGAGATGAAAATTGACACGCCGGACGGTAAGTCCGTGAGAGCGTTTATCAGCGACGGCTTTGTCGAATTTTCGGATAATTACGCGCTGGTGGTCTGCATTTCCGCCGAATACCCTCAGGAGATTGACCGTATGCGCGCCGAGGAAGCCAAGCGTCTGCTGGCCGAAGGGCATACCACGGACGAGCTTCGGCGCAACGATATGGCCCGACAGGTCATCATCCCCCGCATGATAGAAACTATGCGCCAGCAAAACATAAGCTATAGCGTGATTGACGGTTTCCCCATCCCGATGCAACACGTCCGCATCATCACCCTCGACTTCCGTCCCTGGGAAATCGCGCTGGCCTCCGACGGCTATCCCTTCCTCTGCCCCACCCTGGAAGAAAGCGAGCGTCGCCTCCGCCAGCAAAGCGAAGACGACCCTCTCAACATCGGAACTTTCCAGGCTACGAAAGCCTTTCACCCCGACAACAATTCTTTCGACGACCGCAGCTACATCCGCTTCCGCGTGTAAGCTGGGTCAGGACAACGGCTGGAGACTGTCAAGCAGGTCTTGGTGGACAACGCCATTGGTAGCAATGACGCTGTCGCCCTGCATAAAGTAGTCGTCGCCAGCATAGTTGGTGACATGCCCACCAGCCTCCATCACGATTAATGCTCCAGCCATGTAGTCCCACTGGCCGATATAGCGCTCGGCATAGGCATCCAGACGACCAGCTGCAACGTAGCACAAGGCGATGGCGGCAGAGCCTAACATGCGGATGCTGCCCACATTGCCATAGAAGCGGTCGATGAGTTTCAGGATGACCGGCTTGTAGGCGTCGCTGTTATAAGGCAGTTGCAGACAGAGCAGGGCATCGTTGATGCTGCTCTTGCCGACGTGCAACGGCTGGCCGTTAAGCCAGGAGTGACCACCCTGCCAGGCGTAGAAGCACTCGTCGGAAACAATCTCATAGACCACGCCAATCAGTATCTCGCGACCGCGTATCAGCGCTATCGAGACAGCGTAGGGCGCAAAGCCGTGGATGAAGTTCGTGGTGCCATCCAGCGGGTCGACCACCCACAGCAGCTGCTCGTCGGTATGCGAAGCCAGTCCCTCCTCGGTGATAAAGCCTGCTTCGGGCAACAGGTCACGTAACTTGCCAACGATCATCTGCTCGGAGCCCTTGTCGACATAAGACACGTAGTCGTGGGCATGCTTGCGCTCCACCCGGTCGAGCGAGAATCCGGCACGCTCCTTTCTGATATAAGCACCCGCCTCGCGCGCCACTTGGCACACGAGGCGGGTCATTTCTTCAAGATTTCTCATGAATAATTGTCAATTGTCAATTATCAATTGTCAATTAATTTAGTCTTCCTGATACTCGGGACGCAGCTTGCGAACGGTCTCACCGGCACGCCACATCTCCTGGTTGCGCATAGCCTCCAGCTCCTTCTCCAGACCGGCACGATAGTCGGGCTTCGAGTTGGCGTCGATAGAGATCTGAGCCTCATTACCCGTCTTCACGGAGTAGTAGAGCCACTCCATCACGGGCTTCACGGCATCGTGGAAACGGGGAGCCCAGTCAAGAGCACCACGCTGTGCGGTGGTCGAGCAGTTAGCATACATCCAGTCCATACCTTTGGCTCCGAAGAGCGGGCCAAGGCTCTGCGTCAGCTCCTCAACAGTCTCGTTGAAAGCCTCAGAAGGTGTGTGACCATTCTCACGCAGCACCTCGTACTGAGCGAGCAGCAAGCCCTGGATAGCACCCATCAGCGAGCCACGCTCACCGGTGAGGTCAGAGGTAGCCTCGCGCTGGAAGGTTGTCTCGAACATGTAGCCAGCACCGATACCGATACCGAAGGCCAGCGTCTTGTCCTTAGCCTTGCCAGAAGCATCCTGATAAACAGCGTAAGAGCAGTTCAGGCCACGACCCTCGCAGAACATGGTGCGGAGAGACGTACCAGAACCCTTAGGAGCTACCATGATAACGTCGACATCCTTGGGAGGAACAACACCCGTGCGGTCGCTCCAGTTGATGGCAAAGCCGTGGCTGTAGTAGAGCGTTTTGCCGGGCTTCAGATATTGCTTGATGGTAGGCCAAACCTGAATCTGACCAGCGTCAGAGAGCAGCATGCAGAGGATGGTACCCTTCTCGGCTGCCTCTTCGATAGAGAACAGCGTCTTGCCGGGAACCCAACCGTCAGCGACGGCTTTCTCGTAGGTCTTGCCCTGACGCTGACCGACGATGACATTGAAGCCATTGTCGCGCAGGTTGCAAGCCTGACCAGGTCCCTGGATACCGTAACCGATAACGGCGATTACTTCGTCCTTCAATACTTCACGTGCTTTCTCGAGTGAGAACTCTTTGCTGGTGACTACATTTTCGATCACGCCACCAAAATTCATTTCTGCCATAATGCAATTGTTGTTTAAAATGTTATACTTATCCCTTTGAACCATGCCAGCCCTAACCCGAGAGCCGTCGTCTTACCGTCCATTCCCACCCTACACGAGGGTGCGACAAGGGGTTAACTTTAAAAATTTGGATGCAAAGGTAATAAATAGCAAGCAAAACGCCAAAGAAAATAACATTTATTTCAATTCGGAGTATTTTTTGCGTCCTTTTGCATAATACTGCCACAGCAACGAGAACTGGCGCTGTTCGGGAATGTCGGCTACCACGCGGCTCTGCTGAATGCGCTCGCGGTCGACCTTAAAGTCGCTCTTCCAGCGGGCAAAGGCACGACGCGCCTTGAAGACAGCCTTGAAGTCGCCCCAGCTACGGCCCAGCAACAGCATCTCCCACGCTGCCAGATAGTCCAGGAACCAGCGCCAGCGCATCACATGACGCAGTTCTTCCTCTGGCAGACACTTGTAGAGCATGGTCAGGTTGTTGCGGAAATTGAGGAAGGTCTTCATCGGGTTCGACTTAGGCAGCGTACCGCCTCCCACATGGAAGACGTAGCTCTCGGGCAGGCAGTAGAGCTTGCGCCCCCGAATGCGCAGTCGCCAGCAGAGGTCTATCTCCTCGTTGTGTGCAAAGAAGCGCCCATCCAGTCCGCCAGCGTCCCAATAGTCCTTGGCGCGAATCATCAGGGCAGCCCCCGTAGCCCACAGGATTTCAGTCACATAGTCGTACTGACCGTTGTCCTCCTCGACCGTCTCAAAGATACGTCCCCGACAGAACGGGTAGCCATAGCGGTCGAGGTAGCCGCCGCTGGCTCCGGCATATTCGAACATATCCTTATTATATATAGAGAGCAGCTTGGGCTGACAGGCTGCCACCTCGGGATGGACATCCATGAATTCGTAGAGTGGTGTCAGCCAATGATGCGTCACCTCGATGTCTGAGTTCAGCAGCAGGTAGTATTCGGCCTCTATCTGTGCCAACGCCTTGTTGTAGCCCTCGGCGAAACCCCAGTTTTTCTCCAACACAATCAGCTTGCACTCTGGGAACTCGCGGCGCAGCAACTCTACCGAGTCGTCGCTGGAAGCATTGTCGGCGACGTAGACCGCAGCCTCGTCGCGCGAATAGTTCAGCACCGTGGGCAGATACTGCTTCAGCATCTTCGCTCCGTTCCAGTTTAATATGACGATTGCAACCTTATCCATACCACTCTTTATCATTTTTCATTTTTCATTTATCATTTAGCGACGCAAGGAGCGCAGATTTGTCGCGATTGAAATCACCGAGCACGACGTTAATCAGCTGGTTGTCGTACTCCTCGCGGGCCTCCGAGGGCGACAGCTCCACCCGGATATAGTTCTTGGTGAAGCCGTGCATGGCACGTCCGCGCGGAGCCTTCTCGAAGAGCACCTCCGCCTCCTGACCGATGTACCGCTCATAGAAAGCGTGGGTCTTCTGGTCGGACAGCTCCAGCAGCCGCTGACTGCGCTCGCGCTTGTCCTTGTCGCTAACCACATAGGGAATGCTGAGTGCTGAGGTACCTGGACGCTCGGAATAGGGGAACACATGGAGCTGGGTGACATCCAGACTTTCAAGGAACGTATAGGTCTCCTCGAAACACTCGGGTGTCTCACCGCGACAGCCTACCATCACGTCGACACCGATGAAGGCGTCGGGCATCACTTCCTTGATGCGGTGTATCTTGTCGGCAAACAGCTGACGGTCGTAGTGACGGTGCATCAGCTTCAGCACCGTGTCGCTACCACTCTGCAGGGGGATATGATAGTGTGGCATGAAGGCACGGCTCTGTGCGCAGTAGTCTATCAGCTCGTCGCTCAGCAGGTCGGGCTCCAGACTGCTGATACGGTAGCGGCTGATGCCCTCCACCGCGTCCAGCGCTTTCACCAAGTCCAAGAACCGCTCACCCGTCGTCTTGCCGAAGTCGCCGATGTTGACGCCCGTCAGCACTATCTCCTTGCCACCTTCGCGCGCCGCCTCCTCGGCCTGTGCCACCAACGAGGCAATGGTCGGGTTACGGCTGAAACCGCGGGCGTAGGGTATCGTACAATAGGTGCAGAAATAGTCGCAGCCGTCCTGCACCTTCAGGAAATAGCGGGTGCGATTGCCCCGCGAGCAGCTGGGGGCAAAGGTCTTGATGTCCTTTGTCTTCTCCGTCCGATACGACGAGGCAGTGCCTCGCCGCACGAAACCGTCGGAGAGATATTGGATGAGGTTGGCCTTCTCGTTGCTGCCCAGCACCAGGTCGACCCCTTCTATCTTGCTCACCCGCTCGGGCTCCAGCTGGGCATAGCAGCCCGTCACCACGACAAAGGCGCCCGGGTTTTCGCGCACCAGGCGGTGGATGGCCTGCCGGCACTTATGGTCGGCCACCTCGGTCACCGAGCAGGTATTGATCAGGCAGATGTCAGCAGGCTCACCCTTCTGGGCTGTCTGCACTCCCATTTCCTGAAGCATCTTGCCAAAGGTGGATGTCTCAGAGAAGTTCAGCTTGCACCCCAGGGTGAAATATGCTGCCCGTTTGCCTTGAAAAGCCGAAGTATCTATCATATATAAAATAAGGTATATCTGTTTGCGGTCACAAAGGTACGATTAAGTGAGCAAAAAAACGATAAAAAAACGGCTTTTTTGCAATTATTCGGTAAAGTGTAATTTTTCCACGAATTTTAACATTTCGTAATTCACTGATTTATAACGACTTGCGAAAAAGTTACAAAATTGACCTAAAAAAAAACAAAAAAAAAGATACAACGTATCAAAAAAATGCCTAACTTTGC
>CALGGQ010000175.1 GCA_937915775.1 uncultured Clostridia bacterium
GCACACCATAAAGTTGATAGCGGTTGACGGCATAAAGATGACGCCGCCGACGGGCTGCCCGAATTCCACAAAGCGCCTGTTCACGCCCATCCTTTTGACAAGACTTTCGCTGCATTCGCCGTTTGCCGCCACAGAGGACGCTGTGCCGATCCCGATGAAAAAGGTGGGCAGCATTTTCTTTATCAGCAATCCGGCGCTGACGCGCTCCTTTGACGCAACGGACATCAGCATCAGCCCAAACACCAGCACGACCACGCCGCTATACGCGGCTATCGGCTTCCACATATTGAGAAACATTCTCAGGTTGCTGCTCCAGATGATATCCAGCAGCACCACCACGATGAACAGCGGCAGCAGCTTGGAAATAACGCCGGTCATATACACAATAATGCGGTTGCCTTCACTCATAATAGCGGAAATCGTTTTTGCCTTGTTGCCGAGTATCACCAGCGCAATGCCGACAAAGACAGCCATCACAACCACCTGCATCGTGTTGCCGCTCGTCAGCGGCGCAATCAGGCTGGAGGGAATTAAATCCAGCAGCATTTCAACGCCGACCTTCACGGAGAAGGAAGCACCGGAATCCTCCTGCAGATTGATGAAGAGCATCGCAAAAATCATTCCGGCAAGCGCGGTGAAAAACAGAATGACTGCCAAAAAGCGCAGCACCATCTTCCGCCCGATTTTGCCGAACACGGTGCTGTCACCGATACCGATAATGCCGGTGGTGACGGACAGAAAGACGAGCGGCACCTCCACCGTCGTCATCAGACCGAGAAAGGCATTGTAAAATGCGTCAATGATATTATCCTTTAAAAATGAAATGCTCTCCTGAGGAAGCACAAAGCGCAGCAGGGACAGCAGCACCGCCACCGCAATAGACAGCAGCAGTTTTAAAACAGGGCTCATTCCCTTTTTGGAAAAGCGCAGTGTGATGGCATTTACGCCTCTATCAAAGGAATAATTCGGGGTATATTCCGTATTCTGAAACAGCGCGCTTGACCAGTTACCGAACTCGTCGTCGCCCTCCTTTTCCAAAGGGTTAAACGGCTCTCCCTCATAGGTGAGCGTGATATACGGCTTGCCTAAAAAGTTATTCTTGATGTAAGTAAACTCCGCTTCCTCACCGAATTTATCCGTTAAATCCAGCAGAATTTCCTCCACCGTCAGCCGCGTGGCAAGCACATTCTTTTTCGGCGCTCTCAGCGCTGTCAGAAACTGCTGCACATCCTCGCTGACCGTATCAATAAAAGCGGGTTTTAATGGGTATCTTTTTCGTTCAGGTATAATTTTCATTACTAAAAATATAACTTATCGGTTTTCGGTATGTTCTCTAAAAGATAATCACGGCAGAAAGCGATAGACGCCTCTTTTCCGTTTTTCTCTATCATCCAGCGGTAAATCCGCGTATAACTGATAATGGCTGCTCTTTTTAAAATGGCATCTATTTCTGTCTCGCTGCAACCATCGAAATAATAACGGAAGGTGGCGTCCAGCATCCCAAGGCTCGCGTCCGCCGTAATGCCAAAGAAGGTGCCTAAATAAGAATCATCGCCGCAGGAGTAACCCTTATATGCCGAAAAGATAGCGGCAAGCTCAAAGATCGGATGCCCCATCGAGAGCGTATCCATATCAATCAGCAGGTTTTCACCGTTTTGCTGCATGATGTTCTTCACATGGAAATCGCCATGGAGCATCGTATTGGTTTCGGGAATTGCCTCAAACAGGCTGATGAGTTTTTCACCAATGGCGGCAGGAAGATATTTTGCGCTGCGCTGCGCCCATGAAAGTGCCTCATCCTTTTTGCGCGGAAGCTCGCCGTCCTGCATCACTGTAGCGTGCATGGTTTTCAAAATCTCCACGCTCTGCTTAGCGAGCGATTCCACCGATACGCCCTCGTTGATTAACTGCGCAAACGATTTCGCATTCAGCAGCTCAAACACAGAGCCGTACAAATCGCCGACCTTGACGACGTCGTACGGAATCGCAGTCGGAATGCCCATCACAAACGCCTTTCGCGCCAGCTCGCGCTCCCGGTGAATATCCGCGAGCGAATCAGGGCTGCTGTAAACCTTCACAATCGTATCGGGGGCGGTGCGGTACACCGTGCCGTTGGCGCCCTCACCGATGATTTCGCAACCTTCCACCGAAATATGGCGGTAAGCCTTGGCAATCTCCATCAGTTCTGTAAAACCGGTCATATCGAAAATCTCATAGACGTCGCTGCTGCAATTGATAATTCTTGTTTCAGCATTTGCTTTTTTAAGGCGGAGAATAATGCGCAAGCCTGCACTGGATATGTACTCAAGCGCGCTTGCGTCAAGAGTTATCTCGCCGCTGTAGTTGCCTATCTGTTCATTTATTTTTGTTTCAATTTCTGCCGCATTGGAGGAATCAATCCTTCCCATTAGTTGAATCGTCATAACCTTTCTCCTTCTATTAACTAATTAACCCTTGCTCATTTTGGGAAGATGCGTATACGGCAGGTTGCGTTCGTGGCTGCCGAGTTCTTTAAAATGAATGTTTTCCTCCCGCATTGCCTCACAGAAAGCATCATAAAACTTATGCTTGCTGTTCAGCTCCATAAAGGTAAGATAGAATTTATCGCGCAGGGCGTTTACCTCCAGCAAAAGATGTCCGTCCGTAATGCAGTGAATGCGCTCGATGTAATCCTCCAAGCCGTACCATTCATCCCTGCCGACATAGCTTACCATAAAGGTACCGAACGGCGGCTTGGCATGCTGGCTGTGAGTGAGCGAATAGAGTTTCTTGTTCAGAAGTCCCCTTTTCTTATCCACGTCCTCCATGGATTGGAAGATGCTTTTCATGGTGATGGCGCTGAATTCAGGCTGCATCTGCACATACATCATACTGCGCGTTACCGTGCTGAGATATTCCGTTGTCTTGTTTTCAAGCTCACGCGGATAGTAGACGGAAAGCATCCGCACCAAATCGCGGTAAGTATTAGGACAGCCGACGTCGGCACGATAATTGCACACGATATTGCCGCGAATTGCCTTGGCGATTTTCGGCGAGGTCACCTTACAGATAGCACGGAACATCAAGGCGGATAAAATCGAGTTCGGGCTGCCGTCGTTACTGCGGGCATATTTCATAAAGTCCTTGGCTTCAATTTCCAGCTCGTAGTACTTCGAATCCCTGAACGGCATGGAAACCAGCTGCCTGGCATAATCCGCCGCAGGGATATACACGCTGTCCTTTTTAATGCTGCCGAGCGGCTCATCGTCCGAAAGTGCGGCAAGGTCGGGATAGGCGGTTTCACCATCGACAAACGGGGTGTCGGCGGTTTTAATATCGCCTACTTCCGTTTCCACACCAAAGGCTTCCTTCACGTAATACCATAGCGTGCATTTTATAAAGAACATCGCGCCGCAGCCGCCGCACATACCGTGATAGATATTGAAATAGATATCATTATCCTCATATTCGATACTGAACAGATGATAGTTTACTTCCACCGTACCCATACGCGGATGCTTGCTATCATATGGTTTCACCGTGATTGGAAGCGGATTATCCCGCAGTTCAATCTCACCACCGGGCAAAATGTGAATTCTTTTGGCATAATACGGAAAACGCTGAAAGGCAGTCTGCGCTGCCGTTTCCAATGCTGCAGCATTCACCGCTTGCTTCATCACGATCTTAAGACGGAAATTATAGGTAATAAATTTGCCCGCTTCATATAACAAATAGCTATCGGGATTCTGTTTCATTTGGCTGCTCCCCTTTTATTAACATCAAAATTATTGTAACATATTAATAAAGAGAAAACAAGAAAAAGGGCCTTTTTTCAGCCCTTTTTCTTGTATTGATGACGGACTGAGAAGGCGTTTCTACTTATTCGTTCATAAAGGTAAAGATGTAGTTATCCGTCATTCTTTCCGCTTCGTTTTCATCACGCCACTCCAACGTGTCGTCCTCATGGAAAATCACCATGCCCGCACCGTCGGCGTATTCCGTCTTTTCCTCAGTGACATTGCCGTTTGCATCCAGCGTCTGTACCGTCTTGGTGCTGTTGGAATAGGTGACTCTCAAGGTATCCGTATCAAGCGTACCGTTGAAGGTATAGGTGTATTTTTCCGTATCGGTCATTGGCTCCTCAACTGTAAACTTAACGCCGTTTTCGCCTTCGGCTTCCACCAGTATATAGGTACCGCCGTTATCGTATTTGCCGATAAAGTTCATCACGGGATTCTGTCCGTCTTCTTCACCTGTATCTGCCATATTGCTTGCCGCCTCAGTTGGTGCGACAGTAGTTGTTTCGCCAGTGCTGTTTGAGCACGCAACGAAAGTAAGTGCAATCACACTTGTAAGGATTACTGAAATGAATACTTTAATAAGACCTTTCATTATGTTTTCTCCTTTGCATTTTTATTGATTACGGATTCAGGCAAGCGCCGGACTTGGAGAAATGATATACCGTTCCATTTTCGGTCAAATCCTCCGTTCTCATAGCGCCGGAAGCATTGAAATAATACCACTTGCCGTCGATCTTCTGCCAACCGGTTTTCATCACGCCGGAGGCATTGAAGTAATACCACTTACTGCGGATTTTCTGCCAGCCGGTTTTCACCTCGCCTGTCTTGGTATCCAGATAATACCACTTGCCGCGGATTTTCTGCCAGCCGGTCTTTCTATCACCCTTTTTAGCGTCGAAATAATAGCGTTTTCCGTCAATCGTCTGCCAGCCGGTTTTCATCACGCCGTAGCGATTGAAGAAATAGGTTTTGCCGTTGATCTTCTGCCAACCCTTTACCATATAGCCGTCGCTGCCGAGATAATACCACTGGTCAAAAGGCGTCGGGAAATGCAGCCAGCCGCGGCGCTTCGTGCTGTTTTCACGGAAGGTCGGCATCAGCATTTGGGCAATTTTGTCTTCGGTTGTCATTTCGGCAATGACGGTCTCTTTCAATAAGGCGGTTGCCGATGCCGTCATTGCCGGCACAAACAGCTGAAAAAGCAAAGCTAATACCGTAATAACTGAAAGAATTTTACTTTTGCGCATTTTATTAACTCCTTTAAATTATGATGATACTATCATTATATCAGCGCGTGTCCAACAAATGTCCAACAATAAACAGGACTGTGTCATTCACAGCCCTGACGTCAATCTTTTCGCCATATTCTATCTAATTACTCATTAGTGAGGATGGAAAACAGAAGAAGTGTGTAGTACGATGAAAGCGTAGGTACTATCAACAATAACCACGGTCACCTTAATCTTTTTGTACATACCGTTTTGCGCATATACATAGATGTAGCAGGTGCCCTTTTTCTTAGCGGTGATGACGCCGGTTTTGCTGACGGCGGCAATCTTCTTGTTTGAGGATTCGTACTTCAGCTTGCGGTGCACCTTCACCTTGTAGCCGCTTGCCTTGGTGGCTTTGGCTTTCAGTTTAAACTTCTTGCCCTTCTTGGCGAGGGTTACCTTATTGTTCTTCGCTGCCGTAGTAACAGCCTTGTAGTTGCCCTTTTTCTTGTTCGGCAAAAAGCAGAAGCGCAAGGCATTGAAATAATCATTGACAATCTTCCCCTTTTCCGTATCAGGCTTGTGTTTAACAATGATAAAGCCTCATAGCATAGAAATGAGTTCAAACAACAAAGTCTTACGCAAAAGAAATCGGGCTCGAATATGACGCAACTGCAACCGAATACCGGAACAATCCGATTGCGGTTACCGGAGATAATAAGAAAAGTGCATTTCATAGTTTTTTCAGCAAAAAGTCTACGAGGCGCGTTTTATAACGCTTATGCAAATATGTAATAATCGTAAAGTGAGCGTTTACAACGGTTTCGGGACTTCGCATTTGGAGAAAATCGAATGTAGACGATAGAAATCTTCATAACAACCGTTACCAGTCCGAAAAAGCTGAATTCGCCTTCATTGTTCCGATAATCGCCATTGTATTGTTCCGAAACTGTTGATATTGTTCCGATAATGTGGTATAATACACATTGATACGGAGGAATGGATTATGTATATGACAGTGAAAGAAGCGTCTGAAAGATGGGGAATATCGGACAGAAGAATACGCGTGCTCTGTTCTCAGGGAAAAATCCCCGGAGCTTTTCAGCAAGGTCGTGGTTGGAAAATACCCATTGACGCACAAAAGCCCTCAGACGGAAGGTTCAAATCAAAAGAAAGTCTCTTTTCCCAAATAAAACAAAAGAAACGGGAACTTGATAAAAGAAGACCTTTGACAGAGGGAGAACTGGAAAGACTTAATGAAGAATTTACGGTTGAATACACTTATAACTCTAACGCAATTGAAGGTAATACGCTTACGTTGCGTGAGACAGATATGGTTCTCAGGGGACTAACAATAGATCAAAAACCGTTAAAGGACCATATGGAAGCTGTAAGTCATAAGGAAGCGTTTGACTACGTACGTGAACTAGTGAGTGAAAATGCTTCTTTGTCGGAAAGCATAATTAAACAAATTCATTATCTTGTCCTTGCCGATAAAAAAGATGATCGCGGAGTGTACAGAAGAGTTCCTGTACGCATCATGGGCGCTCACCACGAACCCGTGCAGCCATATCTCATAGAGCCAAAAATGGAACAACTCCTGCTGGACTACGTAGCAAGCAATGAACATATTGTGACAAAGCTTGCGCGCTTCCATATAGAGTTTGAAGGCATACATCCTTTCATCGACGGCAACGGAAGAACCGGCAGATTGCTCGTAAACCTGGAACTGATGAAAGCCGGATATCCGCCTATTGATATAAAGTTTACCGATAGGGTTGCATATTATAATGCGTTTGATGAGTATCACGTTAAGAATAATTTATCTGCTATGGAAAACCTGTTCGCAGGGTATATTAACGCAAGGTTGGATACCTACCTGAAAATTTTGGATGAGTAGAAAGCAAAATAGAGCAACCCAAAAGGGTTGCTTTATTTTGTGGTGATCCACCGGGGATTCTCTTCTCAACAACGAAAAGCTCCACTGGAGCTTTTCTCCCGCTTCTCGCTCCCTACGGTCGTGACAAGCGGTGTTTCGTTTCTCATCCCCGCTGTGCTATGCACAGAAAAAAATACAGCCCTTTCGGAATGTGTTTTTTGTGATGATCCACCGGGGATTCGAACCCCGGACACCTTGATTAAAAGTTAACGGAACCATCTTAAAACGCAGATATTTCCTCACTTTTTTGTCAAAAAATGCACAACTTTTGCACAATTTTTGATTTTTCAGCACCTCTCAATGACCCAAAAAAATTCTTCATTGAAATTGGAGCGAATAAATTTTTACCGATGTTTTATCAATTATAACATATTTATTTAGTTGTTTTATAGTTGGACAATAAGGTAACAAAAACGACGCCAAACATTTTGGTAGCTGTTTCACGGTGTTTTCTGCATGCCTTTTAATATTAGATTCTTTCTGCTAATTAAACATAATATTATTTTAGACGAATAACAACACTTTTAATTACTTTCGGAAAAACATACGTATCTGCTCTAAACGACGGTTAGTGTAATTCATAATAACACTATCCATCTTCTACGAGTAATTTAATTACTATTATAACGACAGCGGGTAACCTGTTTTTTCATATTTCAAATGAATATCTAATGACAAATTCAGTAAAAGATGGTATAATATTACCATTAATTATTCGGAGGGAATAACGGTGAAAAAGAAAGTAATTGCCGTTGTTGGCACCATTGTTTTACTTGTTTGCATATTACTGTCTGCTTGTTCTGCGGTTAAGGATGAAAAGATATTGGTAGCATATTTCTCTGCAACGGGAAATACCAGAGCAGTGGCTTCACAATTAGCACACGAAACAGGCGCAGACCTGTTTGAGATTACACCAAAGGACCCATACACTGAGGTACAACTCGGTTATGACGACCCTGACCAACGTATATCGAAGGAACAGGCTGACGAAAACTGCCGTGTTGAAATCGCAGGAACAGTAGAAAATTTTGAGCAGTACGATACAGTATACATAGGTTATCCGATTTGGTACGGCAAAGTGCCGAGGATTGTACTGACTTTCCTTGAGAGTTATGATTTTGAGGGCAAAAAGATTATCCCATTCTGCACATCTGACAACGACGGGATTGAAACAGGACTTGAGGAGATTCAAAAGGACAGCCCAAAGGCAGAGTGGCTGGAGGGACAGCGCTTTGACAGCGCTGTCATTGACAAGGCACTGGATCAAAACGGCAGTCTCACCGATAGCGGTGTCAAGGAAGCAATAGCTGCCTTTGCACAAAAGAACACACCGAAATCCAACAAAAACGCTTTTTTAAGGAGCAAGGCTACCGAAACCGGCAGCGATTCTGCAGAAACAACAAAGGAAGTCACCTTTGAAGAGGGTAGCAATACGTCAATGAGCGCTACAGATGCAGCAATCTCTGAAACTGGAACCACTGCTTCGACAACCGGCACAAGTTCTGATTCATCAACTACGTCAGACGTCACAACTGCCAACACAACCTCCATCGCTAACCAAACGGAAACAGATACATCTGTTACTACAGAAACCGCATCAACTGATGCCACAACTGAAAATGTAACAAGCGCGACACTGGCAACCGAGTTACCGGAAAGTACTTCCACTACTAATCCTTCTGAGACCACTCCGCAGTCAACAACCGCAGCAACGCCAACCACTGAACGAGTGACGGAAACCACTACGCTCGGAGACAACGACACGCCGTTCATACCAATTCCGTAATACAGCATATATATGAAAACAGCACCGAGGATTTTTATTTCCTCGGTGCTGTTGTTTTTTTAGAAGATAGGCGGGACGATTTCGCCGCCCCAGTCGTCGGACGCATAATGCTGAAGAATGTAGGCGTAATCCTTTGCATTCACAATTCCGTCAGGAACCACGTCAAGAGGTGTATAACCTCGCTCGTTGATATGTTCTTCAAAGGTGGTCGTCATACGGTCATTGCAGTTTTCACAAGTCAGGATAATATCACCATTCGGTTCAAGTGACACAATCTGATAATCGTGGTCGCATGGCGTATTCAGTTCGTTTTCCTGATTAGCAAACGCTATCACCGTTCCTGTCATTATCAGTACGGCGGCAGTCATTATCGCTATCCATCTCTTTTTCATGCTTACGCCCTTCGTTCTTCGTTCATTAATCCATCCCATTTATCGGGTAATCGCTTTTCGGTATTTTCACATACAGTATCGGTAAAAGGAGAGAATAAACTAAAACCGTTATCAATATGATAAAAAGCAGTTTTCCAAGTGTTACGGGAAGGTTGATAAGCAGGATTCCCTGCCAGAGTTTGGTTATGCTTGGTATCAGATTTGCTAATGAAGCCGGGAGATGCGCGCCGATAGCATTCAAAGCTGAAACATATTTTTGGAGGATGTTTTCCGACGAATACACCTCGGCATAGCGCTCTCCCAACTCCGGATAGAGAATAAACTGTGTTAATAAAAACTGCATTACCAATGCCACCGGCAAGCCGAGCAGAGAACCGCTGAGCATCGTTTTTATGCGATATCCCCTTTTGAGTTTGTCCGCTGTCTGCTTGGCTTCCTCTTCAATCTTTTTTGTATAGAATGAACCGGCTATCAGTATAAACATTGCTTCCACAACGAAGCCCGTTGCATCCGACAAAATAGAGCTTTGTATCACTGCCGAATGGACGGCAGTTTTAAGAAAGCAGACTGCCAAGCCGTAAAGCGGACCGTAAGCAAAGGTAATCAGCAGCTCCGGAAATGCCGAAAAATCGACAATGAACATATCCGGCAGCAGCGGCAGGCGAAAACGGTAAAAGTAAAGCACCACCGCTGCAGCGGTTAAAATAAGCAGGTATACCCTTCTCATCAACCGCACTTTCTTTTTAAATCTTTCCGAATAATTCGTTCCGGTGATAATTTCATAAGCGCTTTGTGTGTCGCTCATTTTACAGACCGATTGGCGGAACAATCTCGCCGCCCCAGGGCGGATCCACAATTCCCGGAGCTTCGCCGGAGGTGGTAATCACATCCGTCGTATTATATCTCATTACGTTAAACTCAGGTGTTTTGTATTCTAATGTTTTTTCCATTTATGTCCTCCTTTATGGAATGGGAATATACGGCGTGGTGTAGCTTTGCGTCGTCGGCTCCTCGGGCGTGCTGCCCGAGGATTCCGTTAATACGTCCACTGCTTTAAACTCTTCCACCGTTATTTCGGGTTTCAAATATTTTTCCATATTAACCTCCGAAATAGTTGTTTGCTGCTTCGCTGTAATAATACAGTGCCTTGGCAAGTGCCTTTGACTTGGCGTTACTGCTGTAAGTCAGAATACTCTTTGCCCAGTCCGTAGCAGCATAATTAATGGTTGTGCCGTCGGAAAGCGTAATGACAATCGGCTTGTTAAGGTCGGTGGCATACAGTCCGCTGACGTCTACAGCCCACTTGTTGCCGGAAGCCTGAACAAGCTTTGCATCAAGCGTTTTACCGTTTACGGTTGCCGTGGCAGTCAAATCACCGGCATCGCCTGCGAGAATCAGACGGAGCGTTGCCTTTGACAAAATGTATACCTGTGTACCTGTTATGCCCGTTACCACGTCACCGTAGGTAGCGCTTGCGCTGCTTTCAATCGTGGGAACTGCTGCATATTTTTCAGGAAGCGTATATTCGGGATACGCAGCGTCTGAACTGTAATCAAAGTAATCCTTCGCCGTCTTGCCGTATTCCAGTACAGTATAGCAGAGGTCTACCAATTTATCGCTGTAACCGTTTGCTGCCGCATTGTCAATGATGTACTTACAGTAGCTTGCTACGGAAACCGTAATTACCTTTGTTTCGCCGTTTGTATAGTACAGCGTTGCGGTAATCGGCTCGCCTGCCTGCGCCATCGCCATGGTAAAGGATTTTGTAAAGTAGCCGTTTATATCAGCAGTAATATCCGTTACCGTTTCGGTTTTCAGCTCGCCGGACTGCGTTGTGATATCGGGATAGGTGTAAACGATTTTTTCGATAACCTCACCGTTCGCCGCATGACCTTCTACATCGATCAGAATATTGACGTCGATATTCTCCGTCAGCGTCAGATTGTACTTATCGTCCGCCGGCGTAACAACGGTTTCTTCGGTATATGCAGCCGTATATGTTACGTCTTCCATTACTGCAGGAAGTTCACCTTCGGCATAGATGTTTTCGCCGTCGTTCCAGCCGATAAAGGTGTAATGCGTATTGTCTGCAGTGTAGTCAGCAGGCGTTTCACCGTTGTATTCAGGGATTGTTGTGCATAATACGTTTTCATCCGTTTCAACGGTTTCTCCGCCAACGACCCATGTTATGGTAAAATACGGTGCCGTTGTTATCGTTTTACCTTCAATTGCACTGATTTCATCGTTTGAAAGTGTACCGCTGTATACAGAGATAGCGTCAGTCAATATCTGATTTTCGGCAATTTTCACGGTACCGTTATAACTGTCAACCTTGATATTGCTTGACATCGTATTACAGCCGAGAGTGATATCGCCGTTATCCGTTGCACTAAGACTTGCCGCCCTGAAGATGCCGCCATAAATAACGGTATTCTGTGTCGTAACGTTACCGAAGTTCACTTTTCCGCCGTAAACGTTCAGGCTTGTAACCGTGGTGTTTGAGCTTGTCATATTAAGCATACCGGTATGTAAAATCTGGCGGTAAATATTAAGCTCGCTTTCACCGTCAGACGTAAATCCGGCACTTGATGACAGAGTTACATTATCGCCGATAATAAGATTTACCGTTCCTTCAAGGATAATATCGTCGTTGAATTCAACGTCCTCGTTGACAATATACCAACCTTCATCAAGCGTATCCTCTGCGCCTGTAAGAACCTTTGCCACTACGCTTTTCTGATTTCCGTTTTTGTCGACATAATTAGTGTATATTCTTCCGCTTTCTTTATAAAGCGCCGTGTAGGTAATATTGCCAGTGACAACGTCTACGTCAGGAGACCAACCGCTAAAGATATACTCTTTGCTGTTCTCGTCATAGTAGTAAAGCTCTAAATAGTCGTTAAATTCCGGCATAGTTCCGTAAGGTACATTCTCATCAGTTTCAGCAACAGAACCGCCGACTATCCACTCAACTGTGTAAGTGAAAGGCTTGAAGGTTGCCGTTACCGTTACGTCACTTGCAGGCATAACGAATTTTCCGTCAGTAACCGTTATATCGTTATTATCGCTATCCTTAACGGTTAAGGTGTCAATTTCATAACCTGTGTCAGGTGTTACGGTAAGCATAATCTCATCGTCAAGATTTGCAGCGCTTAAGCCCTCTACCGTGCCGTTTTCGCCTATATTATAGGTAATGTTTAAGTCGGCTTTCTTAAACGTTGCCGTTACGGTAACGTCCGATTCAGGCATAATAAATGTAGAGTCGGTAACAGTGATATTGTTGTTATTGCCGTCCTTTACAGTAAGTGAGTCAAGCGTGTATCCGTTATCTGAAGTTACCTTAAGCGTTACCTCTGCTCCTGCGGAGGCTGTTGCAATTCCCGTTACCGCGCCGTGCTCTGAGGAGGCATAGGTTATTGCCTGCGGTTTATAGGGCGTGAGCGTTACTTGTTCAATCTGCAAACTTGTAACCGTGCCCGAATAAGTATTTTTTCCGTCAGTAAATATTTGTCCTTCGGCTATCTTCAGGTCGCCCTTATACACCGAATATGCTTCTGCATAAATGCTGTCGCTTGCTTTTGAATATCCAAGTGTAGTGCCGCGTGAATAAAAATCTTTGGTGATGTTCAGGTTGCCGCCGTAAACGGTTGCAGCACTGATCGCACAGGATATCTTATCAACATCTATGTTACCGTCGTAGATGTTCAGATTATAGCCGGCATAAATGTTTTTCGGGTAAATAACACCGCCATATATATTCAAATTAAATGCGACCATCTGTGCATTCAGAGCGCCGTTTTTATGATTCTGCCAGTAAATGTTTAATGTGTTGGCTACAATTTCTGCAGATGAGCCGGTCACCGAAAGCGTTACGCCGTTTGCTAAAATAAGATTCGCCGTGCCGTTGAATTTCAGATCTTCGGTATATGTAATATCTTTATCAACAATATACCAGCCGCCGTCATATTCCGTATAATTAGGGTCAAGCGGATATGCCTTGACAGTCTGTTCAATGCCGTTTTCATCAAGATATTTTACATAGTAAGACGAGTCAACAAAGCGAGCCGTAACCGTCACATTCTTTGCAGGCATAGTGAATTTATTGTTATATATATCAAGCGTTGTACCGCCGTCAGGCTGTGCATTATAACTATGGAATTTATAATACTTATCAGCCTTGAAGGTAGGCGCTATTTCCTCACCGTAGTATGCTGAGGAAGGACCTGTTACCGTGCCGTTTCCTTCACTTACATAGGTAATACTGTTCGGAGCATACGGCACCATCGTATTGCCTGCAAGCTGACTTTTGTCCGTAATAACGCCTGCCGATACAACAAAACTATGTCCGCTGTCGGTCAAAGCCTTTTCAAGAGTTAAATTGCCGTAGTAAGCAGCGGCACGTATGCTTATATCGTCTGTATAGGTAACGGAGATATTGCTGTCAGATTCTATGCTGCCGTAGCCGCCGCCGATACCGACATTCACGTTACCAGAAAGCGCCTGAATATCACCGCCTGTAACGGTAACGTTTGCAGGGCTGTTTTCACCGCCGCCGATACCTGCCGCCTTACCCTTACCGAACGCAACAACCGTGCCGCCGTTAATGGTGACGGATACATTATTTCCGTTATAGCCGCTGCCGATACCTGCGCCGTAGCGTCCGCCGTGGGCTGTTACGGTTGAGTTGGTAATATTGATCGCATCACAAGCACTGCCGCATTCATTGCCTGTACCGATGCCTGCGGCATTTGCGCCGCCAACAGCGACAACCGTGACTTTTGCGACCTGTTTTCCAGGAAGCTCAATCATCATGCCAGTCTGCGGATTTTTAACCTGCTTTCCGCGCTCATACACGGGAAGAACTGAACCGACTTTTACGCCCTGCTTTTCGCCACCAGCAATGATGATTCCGTCTTTGTCGTAAGAAAGGAAATATGATTTCCACGGACGATCCATACAGGTTTTTTCGATGTTATCAACAAGTTTTTCGATTGCGGCAGAAATTGCCTTGTCACTCAAAGTAGCGTCAAATCCCTGAACACCACCCATGCCGAGCGTCGTAGAAGATTCTGTTTCCGCCTCGCCTTTTCCTTCTTCTGAATAGATAATCTGACCTGTCGCCACGTCAACCAAACGAATGTTCACGCCTGCTTCGACCGTCTGCTTTTTGCTTCGCGAAACTAATCCAACTTCACCCGTTGTCTTTCGACCGAACTCGGTGATTGAACCGATGATAAGATAATCTGCCGCGACTTTCTGCGCAGAACCACCATGATTTTCGACTTCAGCCTGAATTTTGTCGGCATCAGCACGCTCCAAGAGAACGAATTTGCCGCGTGCAGAAAGTTTCGCAGAAAGAATATCGATTGCCTGTTTGCCAATCGGATCGTTGTCTTTGTCGTAGAACGCACCCTTTGCATATTCCGTTTCATTTGAGAAACGAGCGATTGCAACTGTGCGTTTAAGCCCCTGATAGTCCTGAACAGCAGCCGTATCGTTCAGAGAGCCTTCTGTCTTTGAAACAGTCGTTTTTGCCGTAGACCCACAACCAATGAACGATGCAGCAGAAACTGAGATAATTGCGAATGCCAAGAATTTTGTTATTTTCATAGTTACTCCTGAAAATGATTTGAAACTATTGCATATTATAACACAAAAATAGGGGGGGGTACTATACAAATGTATTTTTTTAAGAAAATTTTAAAAACGCCTTAAAAAAATCTCTAATTTCTCTAAAGAATATTGCAGAGAAGCCTTCCCCTACCCCGCCAATGCTTCCACAGGGTCGAGTTTACTTGCTTTCATTGCAGGCGATAGTCCGAAAAAGATTCCCACGAACACACTGAACACGAAAGCAATCACGCAGGCAGAAATTTTGATTGCATACGGCAATTCCGTCGCCACATATTCAATCGCAAGGCTCAAGGCAATACCGAGCGCGATTCCCAAAATGCCGCCTAAAAGCGTAATGCTCGCGCTTTCCACCAAAAACTGTCGGCAGATTGCGAAGGGGCTTGCCCCCAACGCTTTGCGAATACCGATTTCTTGTTTGCGCTCTGTGACCGTCACAATCATAATGTTCATGATTCCGATTCCGCCGACGAGAAGCGAAATGGCGGCAATTCCTGAAAGCATGAGCGAGACTGTTCCCATAACATTTTGAACCTGCTCAATCATCGTCTGCATGGAAGTGATGTTTACACTTCCTTCCGTGCCCGATTTTTCTGCCATGTACGCCGTTAAATCCGTGACAAGCTGTGAGCAATAGTCCGTATCGGTCGCCTGCACCATAATCGTATCCGCCGTAGGGTTCGGTTTGATTTTTTTAGAATAAAATCCGCGCGGAATGTAGATTCCTGTGGTGGTAGATTCCATGCCCGCAGACTGCTCTTTTAAAACGCCCACCACCGTAAACGCAAAAGGCACTTTTGAACACACCACGAGCACGCCCTTTCCTACCGCATTACCGTCTGGAAAAAGAGATGAAGCAACTTCGCTTCCGATAATCATTTTTTGGCTGCCCGCAACATCATCGGTTACAGTAAAATATTCTCCCGTATCCAATGTAAGCTGATACATTTCAAGATAGCCTGGTTCAATCGCAGTCGCATTTGATGTTACTGTAGTTTCGCCATAGCTTACAGAAAAACTTGCCGAATTCTTGTACCACACTTTTTTGATATTTTTTACGCTGTCAAACAAATCTGTGCGCAACGCCTCGTCGAATTTAAGCGTTACCGCGTCACGGTTTTTCCGCATCCAGCCGCCAGAAGACACGCTCACCAAATCAAGACCCGAAGAGCCGAACTGATTTTGAATCTGCTTTGCGGAACTTGCGCCAATACTCGTAATGATAATAACACTTGCCACACCGATAATCACACCGAGCAGCGAGAGAAAAGTCCGCGTCTTTGAGCGAGCAAAGTTTCTCAATGAATCTATAAAATCTTCAAACATATACACCTCAGACTCTGCTGCTTCGATTTTACCTGCTATTTCCACTCATAACAACTTGAATTTACCAGTGTATTGCACTAAATTTTCGTTATAATTCCATTTATTCGGGAAATCTGATGTCTACAAAATCTGTTATTTTAGAAACACTTCAAAAATCTTCTGACCATGTTTCCGGAGAATCACTTGCTCAAATTTGCTCTGTTTCACGCGCAGCCGTCTGGAAAGCAATCCGCTCGCTTGAAGAAGAAGGTTTCAAAATCGAAGCGATTACGAATCGTGGCTATAAAATTCTTTCAGAACCTGACAAACTTGATTCAAAACAAATCCAAAAAATTCTTTCTGAATCAAAAATTTCTGCATCAGTTTTTACATTTCCGCAAATCGACTCCACCAATTCTGAGGCAAAACGTCGTGCCGCAGAAGTCGGCTCATTCCGAGATTCTAACGGAAATCTTACCCCCAAAGGCAAAAATCTGCATGTTTCTTTGTTTGCCGCTGAATCACAAACTGGCGGAAAAGGCCGCCTTGGCAGAACATTTGTTTCGCCCGCAGATTCAGGCGTTTATTTTTCACTCTTGTATTCTCCACGCGGAGGAGTCAAAAATCCTGCGCTTTTTACAGCGGCAGCGGCAGTTGCTGTTTCCAGGGCAATTTCCAAACTCTTTGACGAAAAATGCTCAATCAAATGGGTAAACGACATCTTTCTGTGTGAAAAAAAAATTTCTGGAATTTTGGTCGAAGGAATTACAAATTTTGAAACAGGTAACATTGATGCGGCTGTCGTTGGAATCGGCATTAACCTAAAAAATGCAAATTTATCCGGCGAAATCGCAAAAATCGCAGGCAGCATAGAAGAGGCAAAAATCGCTCAGGGTAAAAATTTTGTTCCATGCAAAAAAAATCAAATCATCAGCGAAGTAGTAAAAAATCTCGTGGAATTTTACGAAGCATTTGATAATTCTGACGAAGAAATCAAGTCAAAAATGATTCAGGAATATCGCGCTTCTTCAATGCTTATAGGAAAAAAAGTAAAAGTAAATCCTGTCGCGGGCTTTTCAGGCGAATCATACAATGCCACCGTCAAAGAAATTACAGAGGAAATAAAACTGATTGTCGAAACAGAAAACGGCGAAGAAATAGCTCTTTCAAGCGGAGAGGTCAGCCTTCATTCATATGATTTTGTCTGATTTATTGCTTTGAACCCCCCAATCTGCTAAAATATTTCCGATGAAAAAATTAATCCCCGTCATTTTTGTTTTGGTGGCGGCTTTTTTGGCTTTTTTGTTTTTTAGCCGGAATCTCTTTGTCAAAAATAATTCAATTTCTCGTGCGCGCGTAGTTATTCCTCTTGTTGGTGAACAAAATTCTAAAAATAAAAACAATGAGTATTCTGAAGGTCTGGAACAAACTTCTTTTATCCAGCTTTCAACGGGCGAAACTCTGGTCGGCACAATGGAAATGGACATTGACGGCGACGGCTACGATGACCAAATCAATATGGTTAAAACAACGGCAAGCCCTTATATCGTGCTTATTGTCGGACTTTACAATCCACAAAACGGCAATTATGAACGCACAAATTATCTTGCCACGCAAATCACGCAGATGAAGACTTTTGCCTGCACAAGCATCGATGTAATCGGAAATCACAAAAACGCGCTCGTTTATCAAGGTGTCACAGACTCGGGCAGAGTCGTTTTAAAAATCTTTTTGGGAAACAGAAGTAAAAGCGGAGAATTTCTGCTTAATCCAATCGGAGACTTTGAAGCAGACGGCACGATTTTTATTCAGCAGACTCCGCGAAGCGAAAGTTACGAGCTTGCACAAACAAAAGGAGCAAGTTTTCCTGTCTGGGTTTACACATCAGAACAAAAAACAGGCACAGATTCTTCAAGACTTGACCAGATTCAAACAATGTACGAGTGGAACGAAGACGAAGGCACTTATGTTGCCACACGCACGCTTCGGGTCGCAGGAAATACGCTTGCACAAAAAGAACTGGCTCGAATTCAGGACGGCACAGTCGAAACATTCGGGAATTTTTTGGACGGGTTGTGGTACAAAACTGAAAATCCCGGAAAAAGCATTCGTTATATTTCCTTTGATTACCCCAATTCCGAAATCATTTTTGAATATGAAGATTCTGAAGAAGTCTATTCCTGGCTCAACAGCACGCTCCGCAGCAACGGAATTTATTTTTCTGCGGTCAACAAATCAATCGAAAACCTACAAAGGCGATTTGACATTTCCCTTGTAAGCACAGACGAAATCAGAATCAAATTGCAAGACGATGTACGCATGTTGATTAACGAAAGCACGCTTTGGGATGGAAATTACAAAAAATTTACCTCACACCCCACTGTTGAAGCCATTAAAACAAAGGAAACCGAGTTTCTTGAAAATCTAGTCAAACAAGAAACATGGGAAGCGGGCGATGGCACAATCATTACTTTTACAAAAAATTCTTATGTCGCAAATGGAAAATCATCTTACGATTCAGGAAGAATCACTACGAATGAAGTAACGGGAAGCACGCTGTTGCAGTTCCGCTCAGTGCATGAAGTTCCGTATTTTAAAAATTACTATCTCCCGACTGCTTCTGAAAGCGAAACAATTGTTCTCTACAGTGTAGTTCTTTCGCCAGAAGGATTTTATCAAGAGCCAACTTCTCCGCTCGTCCTTAAAAAATATGTTCCTCCCAAAGAAGATGACTCCCCTGCCGAAGAGATTCAGTCATTTACAGAAAGTGTTGCGACTCAAAATCCGAGCGAGCCAAAAATTTCCGTCGGAATTTCTCCTCAGTATTTTTCTCCCGATGGTGACGGCGAATATGATGACCTTACGATTATGCTCAAAGCCACTTGTGAAAGCCCAATGAAGTCATGGAGTTTTACGGTTGAAGACCCTGCGACTTTAAAGCCCTTCTGGACGGCAAAAGGAACAGATTCACTTCAAGAAAAAATCATTTGGAACGGCAAAAGCACACGCGGAGAAGTCGTTCAGTCGGCTACAGATTATCCGTATGAATTTACCGTCACTGATTCTAACAATCTTTCCAGCACCGTCAAAGGTTTCGTCAAAGTTGATGTCCTCGTAATCCGTGAAGGCGAACGAATCAAAATGCAAGTTCCGTCAATTATTTTCCGAAGTGATGCCGCCGATTTTAAAACCACCGAAGAACTTGCTTCCCGCCCAGACTATGACGGTGTTACAAAAGGCTTGGATCAGCGAACGCTCGAAAACAATGTCAAAGTTTTGAGCCGAATTTCCGAAATTCTCAAAAAATTCCGCGACTATAATGTCACGATTGAAGGCAACGCAAATAACCTTTCTGGCACACAGCAAGAAGAAGATGAAGTCAAATTGCTTTCAGAGCAGAGAGCACAGTATGTACGCGACTGGCTCGTAAAGGATGGCGTTCCGTCGTCAAATCTCAAGGGCGTGGGCAACGGAAGCAAAAATCCCGCCACCCTCTCCACCGCTACAGAAGACCGATGGAAAAACCGCCGCGTAGAATTCATTTTGAAAAAATAAGCAAAAAAAGGCTGTCCAACTGAATGGACAGCCCGATTTTTTCCAGGGAAAACTTACTTGCTTACTTTCACATAGCAGAGGTTGATTCCGCTTGCGGTGGACATAAGGTAATATGTGCCGTCGCTTGGAACGGAGAATGTGTAGGTTGCAAGACTAGAAGAAACTTCGCTCTTGCTTACAACTGAGCCACTTGAATCAACGAGTGCAAGATAGCGTCCTGCCGCTCCGTAAGCGTATGCGGTAACAGTGCAACCAGAAATTGCGGTAAATCCTACGCAACGGAATGAACCTGCACTCCCGCCACCACCGAGAGCAAGCGTTTGTGTGTAGGTTGTTCCGCTGTATGTGTTTGAAGTGATGTACGGAACAGAAACCGTTTTTGAACTTGTAGCATAAATCGTAAAGCTTCCGCTCGTTGTGTTTGAAGTGTATGTTCCGTGAGTCAAATTGTTAGCGTTCATTTCGATTGTTGTGAATGAACTTGAAGATGAGCCAGAAATATAAACTTCAAAAATTCGAATTGAGCTTGAAGAAGAGTAGAGGTAGTAAGTTCCGCTAGACGTTGTGGTGTAGTTTAGTGCAGTTGCGCTAGTACCAACGCTTACAGACTTTAAGACAGATGAGCCGTCAGAAAGGTTAAGTGTGCGTGTTGAGCCAGCGTTTGCAACAACAGAAATTGAAGCCCCTGCCGCTGCCGTAAATTTGATTGCGCGGTAAGTTGGACTAACGCCGTCTGCTCCACCACCTAAGTCAAATGCTTTTGTGTAGCTGTTTGAGTTGTATGTGCATGAGCTTGAAGTGATTTTTACTGTTTTTGAAGAAGTTGCAAGAACAGTAAATGTGTCATAAGTGGTGTTTGCCTTGAGGGTTGTTGTTGAGTAGTTATCTGCCTTTAAAGAAACAGCCGAACTAGAAGAGCTTGAGCTTGAAGAAGAACTTGATGAAGATGAGCTACTTGATGAAGATGACGAGCTAGAAGAACTAGACGAGCTGCTTGAAGAACTAGATGAAGATGAACTTGAAGATGAACTGCTTGAAGAACTTGATGATGAACTTGAGTTGTACGCTGTTGTAGCGCCAGTGTAGCTCTGCAAAGCGGCTTTTAATGTTTCGTCAACATCGTAGCTTGTGTCGGCACTGTCGCTGAATGTGTAGGTAAAGTCTCCGCCTTCAACACGACCTGCGTATTTTTTGACATTCGCCATTGCCGTTGCAGGAGCGTCTGCCGTGTATGAATACATAATGCTTGAAGTGTCAAAGTTATTGTATGTGTTTGAGCCAGAAGCAGAAACAACGCTAGAAGGAACTGTAGTGCTCTTTGAAGAAACAACGTATGCGTCAAAATCAGTTGTTGTTGTGGCGCCTGAGTAAGTTCCGCCGTATGGAATGAATGTGTAAGTTCCGTTCATTGAGTTGTTGTATGCTTTAATCATGCCGCCCGCTTCTTTTGAGAATGTGGCGTTGTCGGTCTTTTTGGTTGAAGTGCCTGCATAAAGGTCAGAACCCTGCATAGAAATCATCATAGGATATTTGCAGTTGCGGAAGTAGTTTGCTTCCATAAAGACTGATGAGCCTAAGCATGCGCCCGCACCGTATTTTGCGTTTCCGTCGTAATAGTTGTTGTAAACGTGAGCTGAATAGTAGCGTACGCGCGGATGGCGTGAATCTGAATGGTCATACCAGTTGTGATGGTAAGTGATATACAGGTCAGATGTTGTGCCTTCGCTCAAACCAAGAAGATTACATTTTCCAGAATCCCAGAAGTGGTTGTAAGAGAATGTGACATAAGTTGATTTTTTGCAGTCCAAAGCTCCGTCGCCTTTTTTCTGGTCAGAATCGCTTCCTGCCGCTCCATAGAACATATCGCAGTTGTGAACCCAAACATTCTTGTTGTTCTGCTGGAGCGAAACATTGTCGCCTTCGTCAGAATCTACCATCATAAAGCCAAGGTTGGCAATTTCTACATACTGAGCGTTTTTGATTCTGATTCCCCAGCCGTAAGCAGTTGCGTCAGAGCCAATACCTTCGATTGTAAGTCCGTTTGTTAAAAGTTTTGAAGAGCCAGAGCCACTAATCATAATGTCGCCATTGTCCATTGTGGCAAAATCAGTTACTTTTCCAATAATGCGTACACAAAGTGGGCGAGTGTCGTAGCCTTTTTTGAAGGCGTTAAGAATGTTCTGTAATCCTGTGCATGAAGTTGTAGCTCCTTTTGCAGAAGTTGTTACATCGAGGGAAACAGTGTCTTTTGTTGATTCATTGATATAAAGAACGACGGCGTTGTCTTTGAGAGTTCCGTCTGCCTTATAGGCTCCTGGAACCGTATCGCCGTAAAAACCGAATCCGCTTCGGTCGTGGCTTGCAACGCTTACTGTTGCACTTGCATAAGATGAGCCGCTTGTAACTTTGAGAGTGTGGCTTCCTGCAGCAAGACCTGGAACATCACATCTCCATTGAGAGCCGATTTTGCGTGTAAGGTAAGAACTTACTTCTGTGCCGTCACAAGTTACAGTGTAGCTTGAAGAAGAACCCGTCCAAACGATGTACGCGCTGTTGAGCCAGCCTTGTGCCTTTACGCCTGTAAGCCCGCTTCCTGTGGGAATCGCCGAGCTGATAGAGCCGGTAATTCCGTTCGTAGCCGCCGAATAGGTAGCCGCGCGTGACGAAACTGAACTTACGACCGATTCAGAAGAATTTGCAGACTCATCGACATCAGCGATTTCGCTACAACCAACGAATGGCAGACCCGCAGCAAGCGTGAGTGCGCCCAGAATGGAAACCATTCTAAAACTTTTTTTCATAAAAATCCTCCAACTTTATGAATATCCATACTGTAATAAATCGGAAAAAGAATGTTCTGTCGGTTTTTTGGACTATTCTGTTATAAATTTAGGTAGAGAGATTGGAGAAATTGCGAAAAAGCTAAAAACAATCCCTCTTTTTGAAAAAAACTCTGCGTTTCGGTATAATAAGGCACAAATATGAAAAAATTTTTTGTTTTTGCACTATGGATTTTTTTACTCGCAAAAGTTTTTCCCCAATCTGATTCTGTAGATTTTGCAGATTCCGTAGAACCATCTGAATCAAAAAAAGAAATTGACTTCCGAGAAATCACACTTTCTGTTGGCGATATTTTCCTTATTAACATTCTTTTTAATAATTCAGCACGGATTATCCTTCAGGAAAAATATGCTGAAATCAACCTTGATACAATGAAAAAAAATCTTCACAGAGATTGGTGCTGGGATAAAGACGGCTTTTTTATGAATCAGGCAGGGCATCCATACCAGGGCGCGCTTTATTTCACAGCAGGAAGATCCAACGGTCTTAATTTTTGGCAATCATTTTTACTCGCAGCATCTGGCTCCCTTATGTGGGAAGAATTTGGAGAAACAACAACGCCCGCTGTAAATGATTTTATAACGACCCCAATTTGCGGCACAATTCTTGGTGAAGCAATGCACAGAGTTTATCTTGATTCGGCAGAAATTTGTCCGGCAGTCGCATGGATTTTAAGTCCGATAGAAGCATTTAACTATGCAATACGACAAAAACAAACTACCGTTAGTGGGCATACCGAAGAATTAGATTTTATTTTTCACGGAGGAAATAATTTTTTTCGCACAGATTTTGCTGACAGCCTAAATGTTGAGCAAAATAACAAACTAACGGTCGGTTTTGGATTCCATGTACAATACGGATTGCTAGCCGCACACGATACAAAGGAACCATTTGATTTATTTACGGCGGATATTGATTCAACTTTTTCTTCTAATTATTACAATGTTGATTTTGGAATTGACGGTTTTTTATTTTCAAAAGCACTTTATTTTGAAAATTCAGAAAGCACACTGGGCATCAATTTGATGTATGAAGGCAAACGCTCCTCAGAAACTGTTTTTTCAAATGCAGCCCTTGGCGTAAAATATTTCTCCTCAATTCCAATCGGTTCAAACACAACTTTTAGTTTTTATACAGATTTAGATGGTGTTTTCCTTGGAACTCGCGGTTTGTATCGTCTTATGAAAGAAATAAAACTGCATGATGCAGACAGGCTAAACCCATCCCGCTATTATAATTTTGGTGCAGGAGCGCTCTTAAAAACTGGTTTTTCTCTTGAAGATAAAAAATTCGGAAATCTTTACGGTGAAGCAGAAGTCAGTTTTTTGATTCCGTACATCTATTCAAAACTTTCAGATTCCGAAGCAGACAAACACTTTCTGGCGGTAGCAAAAATCGGATATGAACACGAACTCGCGAATCATTTTTCACTTGGCCTACGAGACCATTTTATATTGAAAACAGATTTGTTCGTAAACGAGGACAATACAATTCAAATCTTAAATTCAGCGCAAATTTACGGAAAAATATTTTTCAAAAGAAAATAGATTTCTCGACTCCTTTCGGTCGGTCGAAATAATATCTTTACAGCTACACTCACAATGACAGTTACAATCCCGTGCCTTCGTCAATTCCCATCATGATGTTCATGCACTGGACGGCGGCACCACTCGCGCCTTTTCCGAGATTGTCGAACCGGCTCGTGATGACGATTCTCTCGTCGTTGCCGCAGACAAAAATCTGCATGTTGTTCGTTCCGGCAAGCGTATTCGCGGGGATAAAACTTTCGGTCAAAATTCCTTCGCCCATAAAGTCAGCGGCTTTCACGAATCGGCATCCATCGTAATGCTCTTTAAAGACTTCGGCGATTTCCTTTGCTGTGAGCTTTTTTTCGAGAAGCCGCGCGTGGAGCGAGACCGTGACGGTCATTCCCTGAAAGTAGTCGCAGACATAGGGATTGAAAATCGGCTTGTAGTTGAGACCGCTCACTTTCATCATTTCGGGAAGATGCTTGTGTTCCTGAGTGAGCGCATACAATCGCGGCGAATCAAGCTCGGGATTGCGGTTTTTGTCTTCGTACTGAGCGATTGCTTTTTTGCCCGCACCCGAATAGCCCGATACCGCATGGCACACCACGGGATAGTCCGACGAGATGATTCCTTTTTTAACAAGCGGGTAAACGATTGAGGCAAAACCAGAGGCATAGCAACCAGGCCCTGCCACGCGGTTTGATTTTTCGATTTTTGCGCGGTGTTCGGCAGAAAGCTCGGGGAAGCCGTACGCCCAATCGGGATTTGTGCGGTGCGCCGTTGAGGCGTCAATGATTCTCACTTTTGGATTCGTGCAGAGCGAAACTGCCTCGATACTAGCCGCGTCGGGCAGGCACAAGAAAGTGAAATCCGAAGCGTTAATCATTTTCGCGCGCTCGGCGGGATCTTTTCGTTTTTCGTCGTCAATCAGCAAAATCTCGATGTCCTTTCGGTTCTCGAACCGCTCGTAGATTTTGAGTCCTGTCGTTCCTTCTTTTCCGTCAATAAAAATTTTGTAAGCCATGTGGTCGCTCCTCAGCTATTTTTATCTAGTATAATTCATATTTTGTTTTGAATAAACACATCCGCAGTAGTCCTGCCGCCACAAGCCGTATTCTTCGGAAAGTTGGGTGCTGCGCAGAAATCCGCCTTTTTTCTTGAAGTCTGCGGGAAGGAATTTTGTGTGTGGGGGAATGTCCAAGCTATCGTTCGTTTTTTGCTCTCCTTCAGAAAATTCTTTCTCTGTCACGCTGTTTTTTGTGATTTCCTCAAAGCGCATGTGCTCCAGTTCGCGACCAATCGTGTTGATTTTTTCGCTGTCTTTGTGGGGGCTTATGCTTAAGGTGGTGGTGAAGTAGTCGAAATGGTGCTCACAGGCATAATTATACGCCCGCTCCATTCGGAACTTGTAGCATCTTCGGCAGCGTTCGCCTTTTTCTGGCTCGGTTTGTAATTCAACTTCCGAACGAATGTTAGTTGCTTCAAAGTAATCTTCGGGATTGTATTCATCAATTACGAGCTTTACGGCGTTTTTGGTGGCTTCGGGAAAGCGCGTGAGGAATTTCTGCAATTCTTCGAGGCGGCGGAAATATTCTTCGCGGGGGTGGATGTTCGGGTTGTAATAGTAAATCGTGATGTCAAAAACTTGCGCGAGGTATTCAATCACATACGAGGAGCACGGCCCGCAGCAGGCATGCAAAAGCAACGTTGGTTTTTTGAAGTTAGTATTTTTCGCTTTTTCGGTTTCAATTTGTGCGAGAATTTTTTCAAGTTCTTTTTGATAATTGAGTTTTCTTAATTCCATTTTGGCACTATAAAAAAACCGTGCATCGCATTGTTGCACGGTTTTTCTTGAAAGTATTATGCGAAATTCTTTCTTACGGTGTCGATGTGAGTGTTCCCGTTGAGCACATTTCCCTTTTCATCGAGGAATTTTATGCAGGCTGCGGGAACATTACACAGTTTTTCGATTCTTGTGATGATGTCGGCTACGCTGTCGTTGAAAGAAGCCGTTTTTTTGAGACCTTCTTTTATGTCGGCGTTTTCGATTCCGTATTCTTCCTTAAAAAACGCGGGCAGACTTTTGTTCGGTCCCGGCACGCTTCCGTCTTTATTGTAGATTTGAATGCATTTTTCTGGCACTTTCAAAACATCAACGAGATAATCTTTAAGTGATTTTACATTTGTAAGCATAGTTCCTCCAAAAATGAGCGTTTGTTCGCTTTTGGCGAGCGGCTCTCTACATCAGCTCTTCCAAGTCAATCTCGCCTGCAACGCACGGAACTGAAATCTGCCAGTTTTCGAGCACTTGCGGGTGGACTTCGCCGAAGATACCGACCTGCTTTCCGTTCACGAGGACAGCCGCCTGGCGACCAGTGATAAAGCGCGGGTCGTTCGCTTCTTTGACTTCGTATTTGTGGTCGAGGTAGTAGAGCACCGTTGAGACTTCGCTTGCCAAGTCGTTGAAGTTCGCGTTGTTCGCGGCGGTCATGAAAC
>CALGGQ010000176.1 GCA_937915775.1 uncultured Clostridia bacterium
GATTTATCAATCCAAAAGAAGGTTGCCCGAGTATCGGGCAACCTTCTTTTGTGGGATACGGTGCTGTTTCGCTCTTGCCGTATTAATAATTCTTTTCTCTGACCTCGAAATAGGACTGCGGGTGTGCGCAGGCGGGGCAGACATCCGGCGCCTTGGTGCCGACCACGATGTGACCGCAGTTGCGGCATTCCCACACCTTGACCTCGCTTTTTTCAAAGACCTGAGCCGTTTCGATGTTCTGCAGCAGGGCCCTGTAGCGCTCCTCGTGCTCCTTTTCAATCGCGGCGACAAGGCGGAATTTTTCCGCCAGCTCAGGAAAGCCCTCCTCGTCCGCTTCCCTGGCAAAGCGGTCGTACATATCCGTCCATTCCCAGTTTTCGCCGTCAGCGGCTGCCGCCAGATTTTCTGTTGTAGAGCCGATACCCTCCAGCTCCTTGAACCAGATTTTGGCGTGCTCCTTCTCGTTATCCGCCGTTTTCAGAAACAGGGCGGCTATCTGCTCGTAGCCCTCCTTCTTCGCCTTGGAAGCAAAGTAGGTGTATTTGTTTCTCGCTTCGCTTTCGCCGGAAAAGGCGTCTCTTAAATTTTGTTCCGTTTTCGTGCCTGCATATTTGTTTGCCATAGCGTTCACTCCTTTTCTTTAGTATTACGGTTTTCGGTGTGTCTATTCAAATACGGTGCCGTATGGTTTACAGCTCTTTTTTCCACAGACCGTGCAGGTTGCAGTAGGCGTAAGCGGCAACCGCCTCATCGTCTGCCAGTGCAAAGGTGGCTGACGGTGCGCCCGTCGGGCTCAGCTCCTTCTTCTGGAAGCCATTTTTCGTTTCAAGGATAATCCATGCGATGTGGTGCTCCTCGGTCATCGGGTGAGCCACGTCGCCGACCGTGACGGTTACGGTGTTGCCGTCAACGGTGATAACGGGCACATGCTTTTCCGCGGCTGCATCGGTAGAGCCGGGTACAAGCTCCTCCATTTTCTGACCGCAGCACATCACCGAAACGCCCTTGCTTTCCATAAATGCGATAATATTACCGCAATGCGAACATTTAAAAAATTTCATCTCTGTTCCTCCTTTATTAATCTTTATATCATTATACATTACGCATTGAAATTTGTAAAGCAAAACGCTATAATAGCAAGTGTACAATTCCATTTTACAAAATAAATGAGGTGTCCTTATGGCAGAGAATAAAACGGAATACAAAGCGGAAGCGGAAAACAGGGGCAAGCAGATTTTTAAGGCAAGCGCCGTCGGTATCGGCGTGAATGTGCTGCTCGTGGCGTTTAAGGCAACCATCGGGTTGATTACGAATTCCATTGCGATTATCCTTGACGCCGTCAATAACCTGAGCGACGCGCTCTCCTCGGTGATTACGATTGTCGGCATGAAGCTGGCAGCCAAGCCCGCGGATAAAAAGCACCCGCTCGGCTACGGCAGAATTGAATATCTGACCTCCTCGATTATCTCCGTCATTGTGCTGTATGCGGGTATCAGCTCACTCGTCAGCTCCGTGAAGCAGATTATTCACCCGGAGGAAGCGGAGTACAGCACGGTTTCGCTGATTATCGTCGGCGTTGCCGTTGTCGTCAAGCTGCTGCTCGGCACCTATGTCAAGCGCGTTGGCAAAAAGGTTTCGTCGGACGCGCTGGTCGCTTCGGGTACGGACGCATTCTTTGATTCGGTGATTTCCGCCTCCACGCTTATTGCTGCGATTATCTTTATGCTCACGGGCGTGAGTCTGGAAGCCTACCTCGGCGTGATTATCTCCGTGGTGATTATCAAAAGCGGTATTGACCTGCTGCGTGAAACGCTTTCCAAGCTGCTCGGCGAGCGCGTTGACAGCGAGCTGGCAGCCGGCATCAAGGCGACGGTGCGCTCCGTGGACGGTGTGCGCGGCGCGTACGATTTAACGCTCAACGATTACGGTCCCGATACTTATATCGCCTCCGTCCATGTCGAAATTCCCGATTTCTTCACCGCCGATATGGTGGACGCCGTCACGCGCGAAATCCAGCGCCGCGTATTAAAAGAATACGGCATTTATACCACCGTCGGCATCTATTCCTATAACACGAAAAACGATAAGGCGGCAGCCCTGCGTGACGAGATGGAAGCTATGATTTTTGCGCACGAGGGCGTGCTGCAGGTGCACGGCTTTTATCTGGATGAAGAACGGAGCACCGTCAGCCTGGATATCGTCGCCTCCTTTGACGCTCCGAAGGATTTATATCACACCATTCAGACGGAGCTGCAGGAACGCTATCCCGATTATTTGCTGGATATGGCGATGGATACCGATATCAGCGACTGAGGGAATAAAAAGTTTTTCTTGACAAATCATAGTAAATGTGCTATGATGTCATTGTAATAGATTGTACACAATTTAATTTTACAAAATCTAAGGAGGAAAAACAGATGAGCATTTATGATTTCAAGGTAAAGACGAACAAGGGCGTTGAAACCACTATCGGTGAATATCAGGGCAAGGTGCTGCTGATTGTGAACACCGCAACGGGCTGCGGCTTTACTCCGCAGTATGAGGGACTGGAGAATATGTACAGAAAGTTCAACGAGCGCGGCTTCGAAATTCTGGATTTCCCGTGCAACCAGTTTGCGTTCCAGGCGCCCGGCGATGACGCGAAAATTGACAGCTTCTGCACCCTGAAGTACAACACTACCTTCCCGCGTTTCACCAAGATTAAGGTCAACGGAAGCGACGCTGACCCGCTTTACAAATACCTGAAGGAGCAGACTGACGGCAAGCGCATCAAGTGGAACTTCACCAAATTCCTCATTGACAGAGAGGGCAATATCGTAGGCCGTTTTGCTCCGTCCGATACACCTCAAGCGATTGAGGCAAAGGTAGAAGTATTATTATAAAATAACAATTCAGGTGGATTTTTATTTTATAATAATACTTCTACCTTTGCC
>CALGGQ010000177.1 GCA_937915775.1 uncultured Clostridia bacterium
GCACACGGCAGTATGAAAGAGTTCGATTATACCGAGGTTCGCCACTATAAATTTTATCGCTTTGCCGTCAAGGTGTTCGGTCCTATGTTCAAGGGGCTTTATCACCTGCAATATAAAAATCTGGAAAATGTTCCCAAGGATAACAAGCGCTACATCGTAGCGATTAACCATACCTGCGCGCTCGACCCCGTGTTCGTCGCGCTGGCGGACGGCATTCCCGCCCTGCATTTCATGGCGAAGGTAGAGCTGTTCAAAAACCCGATTGTCGCCTGGGTGATTACGCATCTGTACGGCTTTCCCGTCAAGAGAGGACAGGGGGACACGACTGCCGTGGATTACGCCAAGCGCATTGTGGAGGAGGACCATGTGCTCGCTATCTGCCCGGAGGGAAAGCGCGTGAAGGATAAGGACGGCGTGCCGCAGAAGGCAAAGCCCGGCGTGGCGATGATTGCCAGAGATACCGGCGCCGCCATTCTTCCCGTTGCCATCTGCGCGAAGGAAAAAATCAAGCGCGGCGTTCCTGTTACCGTGGTGTTCGGCAAGCCGATGACCGCAAGCGAGCTCGGGCTGAACCGTCCGGATATCACGCGCGAGGAGCTGAGAGCCGCCGCTAATAAGGTGATGGAAGAAATCACCGTGATGAGAGAACGTGAACTTAATGGAGATTAAGCTGGCAAAAACCGCGGGCTTCTGCTTCGGCGTGGACCGCGCGGTGAACCTCGTCTATGAGCTGCTGGAAAAAGGGGAGAAGGTCTGTACCCTCGGCCCCATTATTCATAATGCCCAGCTCGTTGCCGATTTGGAAAGCAAGGGCGTGAAGATTATCGACGAGCCGGAGCAGTGCCCTGAGGGGTATGTGCTGGTGGTGCGCACGCACGGCGTGGAAAAGGCAGTCACCGAACGCATTGAAGCGCTCGGTTTGCACAGCGTGAATGCGACCTGCCCGTTCGTCACGAAGATTCACAGCATCGTCAAAAAGCAGGCGAGTGACGTCACCGTGCTCATCGCCGGCGACAAAAATCACCCCGAGGTTTTGGGTATCCGCTCCTATTGCAACGGCGCTTCCTACGTTTTTAAGAACGAGGAGGAACTGACAAAAATTTTACAAAATCAAGAATTTGACAAAAAATCAAAAATTATTTGTGTCTGCCAGACAACTTTTTCCCAAAAAGAATGGAAAAAATGTGAGAAAATCATCAAAAAGGTATGTACAAATTGTGAAATTTTTGATACAATATGTAATGCCACGTCCGAGCGCCAGAACGAAGCAGCCGCGCTATCGCAGGAGGCTGACGCGATGGTGATTATCGGCGGGCGCCATTCATCAAACACCTGTAAGCTGCGCGAGGTCAGCGCTGCCAATGCTCCCGCGTTTTTGGTCGAAACGGCGGAGGAGCTTTCGCAGCTGGATTTAACGCCCTATCGGGTGATTGGTGTCACAGCCGGGGCTTCGACACCCTCGGTAATTATCAAGGAGGTACTCAAAACCATGTCCGAAGAAATTAAAGAAAAGGAAGTTGAAACAGCTTCAGCCGTAGCCGAAGAAGTTGTGGAGACAGCAGAAGTTGCTATCGAGGCTGCTGAAGAGCCTGCTGTCGAAGCACCTGCTGATGGTGAGGCATCCTTTGAAGAATTACTTAACGAGTCTTTTAAGGAAAACGAAAACAGTAAGGTCGTTAAGGGAACCGTAGTCGCCATCACGCCGACTGAGGTTTACGTTGACGTACCGGGCAGAAAGCAGACAGGCGTTGTTGCATTTGACGACCTGAGCGCTGAGCCTATCTCAAAATGTGAGGACGTTGTTGCCGTTGGTGATTCGATTGACCTTATCATCATGAAGACGGACGACCAGGACGGCGTGCTCAAATTATCAAAGCGTCTTTTCGACGCATCAAAGGGATGGAATGATATTGTTGCCGCTAAAGAGTCAGGAGAAATTCTCGAAGGTGTAGTCACCCAGACAATCCGCGGCGGTGTTCTTGTTACCACAAAGGGCACCAGAATTTTCGTCCCCGCATCCCTGACCGGTCTCAAGAGAAACGAAGACCTTGAGATTTTAAAGGATGCCACCGTTCAGTTTAAGGTAATTGATGTGAACCCGGCAAGGCGCAGAGCAGTCGGCAACATCAAGGTTATCGCTGACGCACAGAGAAAAGAAAAAGAGGATGCCGTATGGGCAACTCTTGAAGAAGGCCAGAAGATTACCGGCACCGTGAAGTCGCTGACGGCTTACGGCGCATTCGTTGACCTCGGCGGTATTGACGGTATGATTCATATCTCCGAGCTCTCCTGGTCCAGAATCAAGCATCCGAGCGAAGTGGTAAAAGTCGGTGACACCGTTGAGGTTACCATCAAGGCGCTCGATGCTGAAACCAGAAAGATTTCCCTCGGCTTCAAGAAGATTGAGGACAGCCCGTGGGAGGTTATGAAGAGAGATTACCCCGTCGGTACAATTGTTGACGCCAGAATCGTCAGCTTCGCCACCTTCGGTGCGTTTGCCAACATTCTTCCCACCGTGGACGGTTTGATTCACATCAGCCAGATTTCCCGCGAGAGAATTAAGACCCCGCAGGATGTCCTGAAGGTCGGCGATATTGTCAAGGCGCAGATTATTGACATCGACTTTGACAAGAAGCGCGTTTCGCTCTCCATCAAGGCGGCTCTTCCCGAAGAGGAAGAGGCCGAAGAAGCTCCTGTTGAGGAAGCACCTGTTGAAGAAGCACCTGCTGAGGAAGCTCCTGCTGAGGAAGTAGCAGAATAAGGCATACATAAGAAAGGCTCGGAAGTTCCGAGCCTTTTTTGTTGCTGTTTTTCAATTCCTACCTAAGTGCAGGTTTATTCACGATTCGTGCATAAAATGCCGAAAATAAATTTTTTTGCCAAAATCATGGTCCAATTATGCATCAAACGTGAATAAAATCGGCTGTAACCCTCTTATTTATGGAGGGATGTTTATGAACGAAAGCAACGGCTGGATTAAGCTGCACCGTAAAATGCTGCACTGGGAGTGGTATACCGACCTGCCGGTCAAGGTGCTGTTTTTGCACCTGCTGCTGTGCGCCAACCATCAGCCGGCGCGCTGGCAGGGAAATGAAATCGGGCGCGGCGAATGCGTTACCTCGCTCGAGCACCTTGCGCGGCAAACAGGGCTGTCCGTGCAAAATGTCAGGACGGCACTGAAAAAACTGCAGAAAACAGGTGAAATTACAGTCAAAGCAACAAACAAATTTACGCAGATAAAGGTAGTCAATTACGCACTTTATCAGTCCTATGACGGCTATGAGCAGCAAACGGATAACAAGCAGCTAACCGACAGTCAACGAACGGCTGACAGACAGCTCACAACAAACAATAATAATAAGAATAATAAGAATAAAAAGAATGATAAAAACAGGCTCAGGAGCAAGCCGTCATTTGATATTGAGGAAATACAGCGCCGTGCGGATTTGAACGACGATTATGATATATAGCGGCGCCTTTATCTTATCCGGCAAAGCCGGTGCAGAGGTTCACCAGAATTTCCACCGTTTTCACCATCGACGGCACGGGGATAAATTCAAACCTGCCGTGCGCGTTTTCATAGCCGGAGGAAAGATTCGGGCAGGGAAGTCCTCTGAAGGAGAGCGCCGCGCCGTCCGTACCGCCGCGAAACGGCTCGCACACAGGGGTGACGCCGCTTTCTTTAATCGCGGCAGTCAGGCGGTCAATCAGCTCCGTATGCTCCCTGATGATGTCGCCCATATTGCGGTACTGCGGCGTTACCGTTACCGTCACCGTGCCGTCGCCGTAGCGGCTGTTCAGCTCGTCCGCTATGGAGAAAAGCAGGGCTTCTCTGGCAGCAAAGCCGTCCTTGTCAAAATCGCGGATAAGGATTTCCAGCTCTGCTCTTTCGATGCTTGCGCGGCAGGACAGCACGCAGAAAAAGCCCTCTCTGCCCGCGGTGTACTGCGGCTTTTCTGCTGCGGGCAGCGCTGCCTGAAACGCGGCGGCAATGTCCGCGGCGTTTTTCATTTTGCCCTTTGCCGTGCCGGTGTGAACGCTGACGCCGTGAACGGTAATATGGGCCTGCGAGGCGTTAAAGGTTTCATAGGCGTAGGTGCCGAGGTGGTCGCAGTCCACGGTATAGGCAAAGTCTGCGCCGAAGCGCGCCAAATCTAAATCCCGCGCCAGCCCGCCGACCTCCTCGTCGGGTGTAAAGGCAAGGCAGACGGTGCCGTGCGGCAGCTCAGGGTGCGCGAGCAGGTATTCGGCAAGCGTCATGATTTCGGCAATGCCCGCCTTATCGTCCGCGCCGAGCAGCGTTGTGCCGTCCGTGAGGATTAATTCCTGCCCGCGGTAGCGCGCCAAATCGGGAAAATCGGCAGCGCGCATCACGATGTTTTTGGCTTCGTTCAGCACGATGTCGCCGCCGTCATAGCGCTTTAAAATCCACGGCCTGACGTTTTCGCCGGACGCCTCGGGCGAGGTGTCCAGATGCGCGATAAAGCCGACGGACGGTACATCTGCTTTGCTGCTGTTGGCAGGGATTTTGGCATAGACGACGATGGCGCTTTCATCCAGATATACGTCGTTTGCGCCGATAGCGTTCAGCTCCTGCACCAGCATTTCGGCGAGCGTTTTCTGGCGCATTGCGGTCGGATAAACGGCGCTCTCAGGGTCGGAGGTCGTGTGTACTTTGGCGTAGCGCATCATGCGCTCGGTTACTTTTTCTTTGATGTTCATCATTCACCTGACAAGATATTTTGCATCGATGGTGCCGCCAAAGAAGTTAATGACGTTCTCGGCGGCAAGACGGTTCATACGGATAAAATTGTTTTTGGTAAACGGCGCGGTGTGCGGCGTGAGAATACAGTTTGGCAGCCCCAGCAGCGGGGAATCGGCGCAGGGCTCGGTTTCAAACACATCCACTGCCGCACCGCCGATTTCGCCGCTCTTCAGCGCGTCACATAGGGCGTTGGTATCTACAATGGCGGCGCGCGCCACGTTAATCAGCACGGCGCCATTTTTCATCTGCGCCAGCTCGTGTTTTCCAATCATGCCGCGCGTTTCCTCCGTCAGCGGCAGGGCGAGCACAAGGTAATCGCTGCACTGCAGCAGCTTATCGAGCGGAGCATAGGTCGCGCCGCAGGCGTCCTGCGGATGACGGCAATAGTACCGCACCGTCATGCCGAGCGCCGTTGCCCTGACGGCAATCGCCTTGCCGATGCCGCCGAAGCCGAGAATGCCGAGCGTCATGCCGTCAGCGCCCGTCTGCATCATGCGGTGCCATTCGCCGCGCTGCATGGAGGCGTTTTGTTCGTCAATCCGCCGCGCAAAGTGCAGAATGTAGGCGACTGCCTGCTCGGCGACTGCCGCTTCCACCGCGCCGACGGTGCGCGCAATCGCAATGCCTTTCGTTCGGCAAACGGCGCTGTCAATATAATCATAGCCGACACCGCGCACGGCAATCAGCTTCAGCTTTTCGCACTTTTGCAGCAGGTCAGCGCCCATCGGCTCAATGGCGTTAATCACCGCGTCTGCGCCGTCAATCGCTTCAAAATATGCCTCCTGCGTGGCGAACACCCTGTCGCTCTCATCCTGCACGGTAAAGCCGTTTTGCACCAGCAGCGCCTTTGCGGACGGATCAATATTAAAATTTCTGGCTGTAATCACTACCTTCATAACCGTTACCTCTCAGCAATACTATACCTTAATTTGCTTCTAATTACAATAAAAGTATTTCTTTTTGGGAAAAATTATGATATTATCACCTTATGGATAAACAGCAGGAACTGACGCGCTGCAGCGTCGATAAAAAATGCGGCGGCTGCCGCTACCGCAATATCAGCTATGAGGAGCAGCTTTCCATCAAGCAGCACCAGGAGGAAACGCTTTTGTCTCCGTTCGGCAGGGTGCGCTCTATCATCGGGATGGAGCGCCCGTATTACTATCGCAATAAGGTGCAGGCGGTGTTCGGCTATGATTACCGCAGGCGGCGCACGCTCTCCGGCGTGTTTCAGAGCAACTCGGGGCGGATGGTGCCGGTGGACAAATGCCTGCTCGATGATGAAACGGCGGACGCGATTATTCTCACGGTGCGCCGTCTGTGCGATTCCTTTAAGCTCGCGCCGTTTGACAAACGGAACGGCAGCGGCTTTTTGCGTCATATTCTGGTGCGCCGCGGCTTTATGAGCGGAGAAGTGATGGTCGTGCTGGTATCGGCTGTGCCGGCGTTTCCGTCCAAACGGAACTTCGTCAGGGCGCTGCTGCAGGCTCACCCTCAGATTACGACGGTGGTGCATAACGTCAACCCCTATGAAACGGAGCTGGTGCTCGGTGAGCACAGCGAGGTGCTGTACGGCAAGGGGGTTATTGAGGATACGCTTTGCGGGATGTCGTTTCGCATTTCGCCCGCCTCGTTTTACCAGGTGAACCCCGTGCAGTGTGAAACGCTGTACCAAACGGCGCTCCTATTTGCCGCGCTGACAGGGGAGGAAACCGTGCTCGATGCCTATTGCGGCACCGGCACCATCGGGCTGCTTGCCGCGAAACAGGCGAAGCAGGTCATCGGCGTGGAGCTGAACCGTGACGCTGTGCGCGACGCGATGGAAAACGCAAAGCGCAACGGGGTGAAAAACATTTATTTTTACGGAGGCGACGCCGGTGAGTATATCGAAACGGCGGTGCAGGAGGGCACGCGCTTTGACGTCGTGCTGACCGACCCGCCGCGTGCCGGCGCTTCCGTGCCGTTTCTGCGCGCGGTGTGCCGCATGAAGCCGAAAAGGGTGGTTTACATCTCCTGCAATTTACAGACGCTGGCGCGTGATTTGCGCTATCTGACGCAGCGCGGCTACAAGGCAAAAGCCATCCAGCCCGTTGATATGTTCCCGTACACGAAGCATGTCGAGACAGCATGTTTGCTGTCTCGAAGCGATATGAATTTCTGACGGAATTCGCGATATGCCTGCGGCTCGATATGTCCTGTGGACGCGATATGCCCCTGCGGGGCGTGAAGGAATTCATATCATATCGCACGGCGCAAGCTGTATATCGCGGAAAGGCTGTGTTTATGGAAGAAAAAACGATAAAAGAGCTTGCCGTTGAATTAACAGTTGAGGTTAACGAACTATGCGATTCCATAAAAGCGAAAGCTGTATATGCGATCAGTTGCTTCGTTCCTGTTCGTCAATAGGCGCTAATGCTCACGAAGCAAAGTATGCGCACAGTCGGCTGACTTTATCAGCAAACTTGAAATCGCGCTGAAGGAGTGTTATGAAACGGAGTATTGGCTTGAAATACTCTACAAGGTTCATTCTCTTTCAGATGAACAATATAAAAATGTTTCAGGAAAATGCGGAACGATTCGCAGAAAACTCATTGCGTCTATCACAACGGCAAAGAAAAACGCATAATAAAAACTGTATATCATCGGGCTCATAAACAAGCAGGACGGCATCGTGAACAAGACCTTCGTGGAGATGCTCGACAAGCTGGGCTACGATATTCAGATCACGTATGTGAAGAAAGATTCATAGGGTGAGAAAATGGGAGTATTAAGGTCTATATTACATATCGCGACATTGGGAATCGTTGATAGTAACGAAGAGGTGGCAAGAAAGAACACGCCATTTGTGTTTCCCTATAATATGTCAGAATCCGATTTTAGTAATATCGCTATAAGCGTGGCAAAACCTATAAAGCGTCTCCACGTCTCGGTAGATAATCAGTTCGTTCGTGGCACAGTCCGCACATCAAGTGGGATAAACACGTGGGAGTTCACCATAGATTTTAATGATTATGGAACTTTGACCGGCAATTACTGGATGCGATACGTTGAAAACTCTGATTCGCAAATCCCGTACAATTATGCAAAGCAGCTTAGTTCGGCCATTGTTGATTATTTGCACAGCAATCAGTGAATAAGGATATGACCAGGAATGAATAACACAATTCAAACAATCAATGATAATACAGGCATGGTTGTCCTTGATCTGACGACAACAGACAACGGCTTTGAATTTGCACAAAGCATTTCAACGGCATTATCCAGTGCTGAAGCCGAGCTATCGGATCTCGAAGAGAAAATTTCCGAGACGGAAGAAACCGTGAAGGCTCTAACCCCAGAATGCGACAAAACGGATTATATTCTATCTGCGTCAAGCGGCGCACTTTGTGGCATTATGGATATCTTCCTTGTAGGGAAACCGGGCGAGTCCCCCATAGGGGATTTGACTGACAAGTGGTTTGCTGAAAGGACAAAGTCCTTTGCGAAACTATGCAAATGGGATAGCAGCGACGATGATTCCTTAAAAGCTGCGATAAAACACTTGGAGAAGAAATTCAAAATACCCTACGATCAGAGTGTCGGAGGCAGTATTTTTCATGAGTTAATAAACCTGACTCCGGACAATCATCATTTCAAATCGTTAGGCCATAATCCGACGATACTCGGCTTGTTCTTCTCCATTCTCAATCAGTTTACGAACACGTCAAGTTTTGTCTCCGAAGGCGAATTGATCACCCTTAATAATGCAGAAGGAAAATTTGAGCTTGAGGGGCATAACATTCCAAGCAAACTGTTCTGCGGTTTTGTTAACTGGTTAGGGCATTTGATCTCTGATGTATCCGGGGCATCCAGCAGCAAGGGACGCGGCATGGGCATTCCTTCTCCAATATGGAGCTGGACAAACGATGTTATTGCAATAAAAAGGAAAATAGGTATCCCTGCGTCCGAGTTTGACAAAACGACTAACGAATTGGCGCTGCAGATTTTTAAGGAAGGTTACGACACCAGATTCCAGACCGCCCAGGCTATCCCGGTCTTTATAAACGAGATGATTGTACGGGTGTTCTATTCTGTCAGAAGGACTATTCGGTATTTTACCGTAACGCCAAAGGACAACCGCTCCTTCAAATCGATGTGGAAAGCGTGTGAGCCTTTCTCGAACGCCACCGTGAAAAGAATGCTGACAGTGGCGCACGGAACTTTCTGCCTGGTAGATATAGGTGATGCAACGATTCGCGGTTTTGCGACTGGCGGCGGTTATTTCAATGTTGCGGAATTTTTCATGCGTCTTAACATTGTCGGCGTTGGACGTTTCACCATTTCACTATATGGAGAAGTCAAACGTGGCGTCAAGAAATCTGATGCGAAGGAAAACATATACTTCTTTAAACGGGAGAAGCTGATTATCGAAAACTATATCGAGGGGCTTCGCTGTTTGTCAGAAGTATACGATGACAGGCTCTTGCTGACATTCATTGATGACCTCAAGAGCAGCGATGCATATAAACAGGCGTTTGAAAAGTCCGCTTTACTTGCGGCAAAACGAAATGTACCTGAAAAGGATATATTGAGGACAAAATCCGACATCGACAATTATTTTCGTAGAGGAACTGGAAATGGCTAAAAAGAAATCAAAACTGAAAGTAGCCCAGGAAGAAGCCCAGGCAGCGGTCAATAAAACAAACGAAAAAATAGAGGAACTTGGCGGTCTGACGGCAACCCTCTATTCTGAATTGACCAATATCCAAGAAGCGTTTGACGCAATCCGCAATGTGCCAAGCGAGAAAAAACTTCAGTATGAAGAACTGAAGCAGATTCGCTTGAACTGGAAGCAACAGGCCGAGAAAATCGAAAAAGATTATAAAGGTGCTGCAGTTAAAAATGCCGGGGCTGGGGCGGCCGGTGCAGGTGTAGGTGTGGCCGTTGTAACTATGGGACCGACGGTCGCGATGGGTGTTGCCACAACCTTCGGTGTTGCTTCAACAGGTACGGCAATTTCGACATTAAGCGGTGCTGCTGCGACTAACGCTGCTTTGGCCTGGCTCGGCGGCGGCGCTCTTGCTGCAGGCGGAGGTGGGATGGCTGCAGGTGAGGCGTTTTTGGCTTTAGCCGGTCCAATCGGATGGGCTATTGCCGGGGTGGCGCTTTTAACAAGCGGTATTCTTATGTGGAAGAGCCTCAGCGATAAAAAACATATTGAAGATGTTTTCACGCTCATAAGCAAGCGCGATGTCACGTCATACGATTTAGCCATCGTAGAACTGAATGAGCGTATTGCCCGCATTGACGATGAAAGCAGCAAGTTGCGCGATGCGAACGATGAAATTCGTTCGTTTGGCCTCGACTATAATACGATGTCGGAAGCGCAGCAATATGCGCTCGGATCGTATGTTAACCTTATGTCCTCTTCGACGCAGTTATTGGTGAATCCGATTCTTGGGTTACTGCCCAAATACACCGAGGCGGATTTTGAAGAATTTGCTTCGCAGGAAACGGATGAAAACAAGACAAAGTGGTATTCCGAATTCAAACTGCTGATCGTATCTTTAGCGAACTTCCTATATAAAATCGATTTGAACGAGAGAGATAAAAAGCTCCTTTGGAAGTCCCTCAGAAAAAACAAGAAAATGTTGAAGTCCCTGGGCGTATCCAAAAAGGATTTTGGTATAGAAATCATCGATACGGTAATAGAGGCGTTGAACTATAAGTACACGCCGTGCGAGGCAATATAATCGATCCGGGTGTCCTGACTTAACTGGTCAACGGCATATTCCTAACGCCGAGGGTTGTGGCAACAGCGTAGATAACGGC
>CALGGQ010000178.1 GCA_937915775.1 uncultured Clostridia bacterium
TACGTGCTAAGGGGATTAAGATAGAACCGTTTAATCCGTTTCTTTTCATACGTACACAGCTTAATAACAGAACACATCGTAAGATGATGATTATCGACGGTGAGATAGCTTATAGCGGTGGCATTAATGTTGCTGATGAATATATTAACGAGATTCATCCGTTTGGTGTGTGGAAGGACCTTGGATTTAGGATGACCGGTAAGGCGGTAGAGAGCTATCGATTTATGTTCATGGAATTTTGGAATTCAATTGAACTAGAAGAAAAGATTGTTCCAAAGCCGATACCTGCACCTAATGAACGTAAGCTTGTAGCAACACCCGATACGACAGACGGATATATTATTCCATACTATGACTCGCCGGAGAGAGATGATCATTCAAGTAATTTGATGTATGTAGAGCTATTGTCACAGGCTAAGGATTACGTGTGGTTCTTTACACCATATCTAATGCTTGGAGATGCTTTGTTTGATGCGTTTATTTTTGAATCGTCAGGAGCGAATACCTGCCCTGTTCCAGATAGAGCGTACCGTTGACGGGAACGTTGCCGAGCAGGGTGTAGCAATTCTGCCAGTCGTTGCCGAGCGGAATACGCGCCAGCTCACTGTCAAGGTTGACGGCGCAAAGCACCTCGCTATTTTCGCACACGCGCTTGTACGCAACCGTCCTATGCGAGCAATAAACAGGAATGAACGCGCCCTCGGCAAACGCTTGACAGCCACGGCGGATTTCACCCAGGCGGCGGTACCAGCGCAGCAGCTTTTCATTGACGTTATCCCACGGCATACATGCGCGGTTAAACGGGTCCTTCATCCCCTGCAGCCCGATTTCATCGCCGTAATAAACCGACGGCACGCCGGGCAGCGTATACTGCAAAAGCGACGCGAGCTTCAGCAGCTCAATGCCCTTTCGATAATCCTCATCGCTGAGGGTGTTATGCTCATACTGCCACTGCCGTCCGTAACCCTCCGGACTTTCGCCCGCCAGGCGCGTGATGGCGCGCTCGGTATCGTGCGTGCCGATATGGTTCATCAGCAGGCTTGTCACCTGCGGCGGATAGCGTTCGATGACCGTCATCACCGCATCGAGAAATGCATCGGCATTGCCGAAGCGCACAAAATTCAGCACCGCCTCGGCAAACGGATAATTCATCACCGTGTCGAGCTGCGCGCCGAGAAAATAGCGCCGTCTTTCACCGTACGCGACCTTCGTTGTCGCCTCCTCCCAGACCTCGCCGAGAATCAGCGCATCGGGCTGCTCTTCTTTAACAGCCTCACGCAGCTCATCAAGGAACACATCGGGCAGCTCATCGGCAACATCCAGCCGCCAGCCGCCGATGCCGCAGCGCAGCCATTTGCGTAAAACACCGTCTTTGCCGCATATGTAGCGGCGGTAATCTTCGTTTTCCTCCGTAATCTCCGGCAGCAGCTTAATGCCCCACCAGGACTGATAGCCGTCCGGATAATCGGTGAATTTATACCACGGATAGTACGGGCTTTCCTTGCTGTTATACGCACCGAGCGAATCATAGTGTTGAAACTTATTAAAGTATTTACTGTCGCAGCCGGTATGGCTGAACACACCGTCCAGCAGAATACGGATGCCGTATTTCTTCGCCGCCCGGCAGAGCGAGCGCAAATCCTCCTCCGTACCCAGCAGCGGATCGATTATTTCATAATCCGCCGTGTCGTAGCGATGGTTGGAATTGGCTTCAAAGATCGGATTGAGGTAGATACAGGTAATGTTTAAATCGGCAAGGTACGGCAGCTTTTCCTCAATGCCCTTTAAATCACCGCCGAAGTAATCGTTATTCCACACGCCGTTCATCTGCTCCTCGCGCCAGAACGGCTCCTCGCCCCAGCGGCGCATCACGCGCGTTGTTCTGACGCCGCTTTTTTTCGTACCGCTGTTATGAAAGCGGTCGGGAAAAATCTGGTAGATAATACCGCCGCGCAGCCAATCGGGTGTCGTAAAAGCCTTATCATACACGGTCTGCTGAAATTCCGCACCGTCCGGCGCAAAATCGCCGATGCCTCTGCCTACATTGCGCACAAAGCTCTTGCCCCACGGCGTTTCCAGCTCAAAGTGATAGAAATACAGACCGGGCGTGGTAGCGGAAAAATGCAGCTCCCAATACTCGTTTTCATCACCGCACATGCCTGCCCAGAACATCGAATAGTACGCCGGCTCCTCACCTTCCTTGGTGATGCACAGCACCGCACCGCTGCAGGAAATTGAGCGCGGCACGACGATTTTCAGACGCACCTGCTCCTCCGTAGCAATCGCACGGATTTTATCCTTATATTCGGTTTTTCGGGAATCGAATACAGTCATAGCAAGAACACAATCGGGCGGTCAAGGACCGCCCATCACTTTTTATTTTTTGAATTTCACGGGCTGGGTATGCCAGATATTGTTGGCATAATCCATAATGGAACGGTCGGCGCTGAACACACCTGCACCGCTGATATTCATCAGGCTCATCTTGGTAAAGCGGTCTCTGTCCGCATAGACGGCAGAGATTTCCTTCTGCGTTTTCTGATAATCCGCAAAGTCGGCAAGCGCCATATACGGATCCACATTCGTCAGAGAGGACACGATTTCATCAAAATGCTTGCCGTTCACGCCGGCACGGATGAATTCGATGGCATTCCGCAGCGTTTCATTATTATTGTAATAATTCATCGGATAGTAGCCGCTGTTTTTGAGCTGGTTCACCTCGGGCGTATTCATACCGAAGATAAAGATATTCTCCTCGCCGACAGCGTCGTAAATTTCCACATTCGCACCGTCCATCGTACCGAGGGTAACCGCACCGTTCAGCATCAGCTTCATATTACCGGTACCGGAAGCCTCCGTACCGGCGAGCGAAATCTGCTCGGAGATATCGGCAGCCGGCATCAGCATCTCGGCAACGGAGACGTTATAATCCTCCACGAAAACAACCTTGAGCTTGCCGTTCACATCGGGGTCGTTATTGATGACCTTGGAGAGTGCGTCAATCAGCTCAATAATCTTTTTCGCCATAAAGTAGCCGGGAGCCGCCTTCGAGGCAAAGATATAGGTTTTCGGATAATAATCGGCATTCGGATTTGCCTTGAGCAGCTGGTATTCCGCAATGATATTGAGGACGTTGAGCTGCTGGCGCTTATATTCGTGCAGACGCTTCACCTGCACGTCGAACAGGGAATCGGGGTCCAGCGTTTCGCCGGTGGCCTCCTTGATATAGTTCGCGA
>CALGGQ010000179.1 GCA_937915775.1 uncultured Clostridia bacterium
GCAGCGCGAGGCACCGACCTGAGCGGAGGACAGCGCCAGAGAGTGCTGACAGCAAGGGCACTGGCAGGAAGTCCGGATATCCTTATTCTGGACGACGCGTCGAGCGCACTGGATTATAAGACAGACGCGCTGCTCCGCCGTAACATAAAGGAACAGTACGGAAATATCACATGCATCATCATCGCCCAGCGTATTACCTCCGTGATGGAGGCGGATACTATTCTGGTGCTTGATGAGGGCAGGGTAGAGGCAGTCGGTAACCACGAACAGCTGATGGAAAGCAGCGAGGTTTACCGCGAAATTTATAAAACACAGCAGAAGGGGGTGCTTGACTGATGCCACCCGGAGGAGGAAGAAATCCCGGCGTTGTGAAGCCGAAGGACGCCAAAAAGACGATGCTCGGCGTGATTGGGTACATCGGCAAAAGCAAGTATCTGCTGCTGATTGTGCTGCTGATGCTGGTGCTGACCACCCTTTGCGAAACCGGCGCGTCGTATTGGCTTAAGCCGATTTTAAACGACGTGGCGGACACGATTAAAGCAGGCACCTTTGCCACCGAGGGCGTGCGCCTGCTGACGAAAAACTTAATTATCGTATCGGCGTTTTACATCGGCGCCAGCCTGTTCTCTTTCCTGCAGGCAAAGATTATGGTGAGGATGGCGTACCGCACAACGAACTTAATCCGCAAGGATTTGTTTGACCATCTGCAGACGCTGCCGCTCCGCTTCTTTGACGCGCAAACGCACGGCGAGGTGATGAGCCGCTTCACCAACGATGTGGATAACATCCAGATGATGCTCGAGCAGACGATTGTGCAGCTCGTGTCCTCGGTGTTCTCCTTTGTTTCCATCATCGTGATGATGATTGTGCTCAAATGGCAGCTGTTTCTGGTGGCGCTGGTGTTCCTCATCATTATGCTCATCAGTACGATGAACATCGCAAAGCACACCAAGAAATATTATAAGGCGCAGCAGGCGGCGCTCGGTAAGATGAACGGCAATATTGAGGAAACCGTGGAGGGGATGAAGGTCGTCAAGGTCTTTAACCACGAGGCAGCGGCGACAGAAATGTTTGACGGGCTGAACGGCGCTTACCGCGACGCGGCGCAGAACGCGAGCTTTTATTCGGGCATTATGGGCCCCGTTTCCACGGGTATCAATAATGCGTCCTATGCCACGATTACGCTGTTCGGCGGCATTCTGGTGCTGGCGGGCTCGCTGGATATCGGCACGTTCTTCACGTTCCTCAGCTATTCCAAGCAGTTCACCCGTCCCATCAGCCAGATTATGAACCAGATGAACACGATTTTCTCCGCCTTTGCCGGTGCGGAGCGTGTGTTTGAGATTATGAAT
>CALGGQ010000180.1 GCA_937915775.1 uncultured Clostridia bacterium
GCGGGGATTTTGCTGGCACAAGCCGGCGTGGAGAATAAACGTAACGCCAGCTGGCTCCCGTCTTACGGGCCCGAAATGCGCGGCGGTACTGCCAACTGCAGCGTAATACTGTCCGACCAGGAGATCGACAGCCCGCTCGTCACTCGCCCCACGTCCCTTGTGGTCATGAACCGTCCGTCGCTCGAAACATTTGAGAGCAAGGTGCTCCCCGGCGGCATCATTTTCGTGAACAGCTCCATGGTGGAGCTCAAGGTCATGCGGGAGGATGTCCGCGCCTGCTATGTTCCCTGCAACAAGCTCGCGGCGGAGCTTGGCAGCCAGCGTTTCAAAGCCGTCGCCGTAGTTCCCGGCAACCTCCTGCGGCAGCGAGCAGCCGCTCAGCACAAAGACGCTCACGCCGTAGCGGTTCAGCTCCTGCACAATATCCCTGATATATTTATACGCCGACGGATTATCGGGATTCAGATAGGTATTGCCGCTCTTATCGGTATACAGCGTGCCGTCCTCGCTGAGCACCGCCCAGTCCTCGGAACGGACGGGCGCCACATTGTCAAGATAGCAGCACACGGAAGCGACAGGCAGGATATCGTTATCTATCAGCTGCTGCACGGATTCCTGCGGCTTTGTTCCTGCCTCGCTGACTGCCGCAAAGGTTTCCGCTGCGGCAAGCGAGGAAGCGTATCCAATCGTACCGGACGGACGTTTGACCTCCAGCACCACTGCCATATTGCCTACTTTCTGCGTTTCGTCAATGACGGAGGAAAGCATCACCGCACCGTCCAGACAGAGCCCGTCCGTACTGTTTGCGGTAAACTGCAGCGCCACATTCTCGATGCCGTTTTCCTCCTGCTCCTCCTGACGGCTGTCAAATGCCGTCAGCGGAGCGGCGTGACGTATCATAAAGACGTCCGCGCCGATATAACCGAGGCACACCAACACGATGCAAACCGCCGCAATCAGCAGGCGCTGACGGCGCTTTTCCTTTTTGGCACGGGTACGCGCAATATCGGAAACAGCGGAGGCCGTCGGTGCGGCGCTCGGTGCTTCCCGTTCGGCTAAATCGCCCTTATCGTATTTTTCGGCAAAGGCAATCGGTCTGCCGACCTCCGGCTCCGTCCAGTGACCGCCGCGTTCCTTGTTGTTATAAAACCGTTTTTTCTTCATTACTTTCTTGCACCGGCAGCCTTCTCTTTCAATAGGGCTATCGTTTCGGCGGGGTTCACACTCTTAAACACGGCGCTGCCGGCAACGAAAACGTTTGCGCCTGCTTTGGCAGCAGTCAGTACGGTGTCGGCATTAATACCGCCGTCCACCTCGATATCGCCCTGATAACCCAGCGCGCGCAGCTTTTCAATCTTCGGCATCACGCTCTCCATAAAGCTCTGACCGCCAAAGCCCGGCTCCACCGTCATCACCAG
>CALGGQ010000181.1 GCA_937915775.1 uncultured Clostridia bacterium
GCTGGTTGTACTGACCGCCGAAATCCAGAACTAAAATCTTTTCCATATGTCACCTCCGCAATGCTTTATATTATTATAGCAATTGATGCGAACATTGCAAGAGCGAAACCGCCGCTTTGTGAAATTTTTCATGATTTTTTTGCTTGACTTTTTGCGTTTTTGGATGCTATAATAGGCACCGTTGAGTAGCGAAAGCGTAAGTCCGGACAGGGCTTACGCTTCTTTTTTTTGGAGGCTTTTATGGAAGAAAATCAGATTTTAGGGCAGGAAAAGGTCGGCGTTTTGATGCGCAAATATGCCGTTCCCTGCATTATTTCACTGCTGGTCGGTGCATTGTACAACATTGTTGACCAGATATTTATTGCCAACGCTTCGTATCTCGGCTCGTTCGGAAACGCTGCCAATACCGTCGTGTTTCCGCTGACGGTGATTGCGCTGGCGATTGCTGTCATGCTCGGCGACGGATGCTGCGCTTTTGTGAGCATCAGCCTCGGCGCAGGCAAAAAGGATTATGCCACGCGCAGCGTCGGTAATGCCGTTGTTTTAACGCTTGTCGTCAGTGCTGTGCTGTGCGCCGTCTATTTATTATTTTCCAATCAGATTATTGCGATGTTCGGCGGCACAGTGAATGAACAGACCTTCCGTTATTCCAAGGAATATTTCTTCTATATTTCGCTCGGGATTCCGTTTTATATGTTCGGGCAAGCAATGAACCCGATTATCCGCGCAGACGGAAGCCCGCGGTTTGCGATGGTGACAACGCTTGCCGGCGCTGTTATCAATATCATCCTTGACCCGATTTTTATTTTCACGCTGCAATGGGGCATGATGGGCGCCGCCGTCGCTACGGTTGCGGGTCAGGTGTTTACGGCTCTGATGGCAGTTTGGTACCTCCTGCATATGAAGCTCGTCAAGCCTTCACGCCGTGATTTTGTTCTCAAAGGAAAAATCGTGCAGAAAACGCTGGCGCTCGGTGTTACCAGCTTCCTTTCGCAAATTGCGCTCGTCGCTGCGATGGCTGCCATTAACAATATGATTCGCAAGTACAGCGCGTTGGACGCCGTTTTTTCGCAGGAGGAGTACGCCCAGATTCCGATGGCGGTAGTCGGCATCGTGATGAAATTCTTCCAGATTGTCATATCGATTGTGGTCGGTATGGCGGCAGGCTGTATTCCGATAGTTGGCTTTAATATGGGCGCTAAACTCTTTGAGCGGGTAAAGCAGCTGTTTACCAAACTGCTGCTCAGTGAAGCTGCGGTCGGTGCGATAGCGCTCGTTATTGTCGAGGTATTCCCGCTGCAGTTAATCAAAATATTCGGCGCGGCGAATGAGAGCGCATATTATACGGATTTTGCTGTCAAAGCCTTTCGGATTTATCTCTGCATGATGGTGTTTGCCTGTATCAATAAGGCGTGCTTTATCTTCCTGCAGGCGATGGGAAAAGCGGGCGAATCCACCGCACTGTCACTGATTCGTGAAATCGTATTCGGCGTCGGCTTTGCGCTGCTGCTGCCGCTTTTCTTCGGGCTGGACGGTGTGCTGTATTCTATGCCGCTCTCCGATATCCTGACTTTTGTTATCGCAGCCGTTTTAATTACCAAAACATACCGTCAGCTCAACAGGGCACAATAAAGAAGGCAGGAATTTCCTGCCTTCTTTTGTGTAGTTCTTATTCCATATCGGTGCAGTCAGCAAGCAGTTCGATAATCGGCAGGTGCTGCGGGCAAGCGCCTTCGCACTGACCGCAGGCGATGCAGTCACTCGCCTTGCCTTTGCCCTGCGTCGCGATGGCGTAAGCTTGCGAGCCGTTGTCCCAACTTGGTTTTTTAATCTGGTCGTTCTTGACGGCAAAGATTTCGGGAATAGCAATGCCCATCGGGCAGCCGTCCGTGCAGTAGTGACAGGCGGTGCATTTAATGGAATTATCCTTCTTCAGCGTCTCCTGCACGCGGGCGATAACCGCCTGCTCCGCTTCGTTCAGCGGCTTAAAATCACGCATATAGGAGAGGTTATCCTCCATCTGAGCGATGTTGCTCATGCCGGAAAGCACGGTGATAATGCCGTCCATGGAGGCAACGTAGCGAATTGCCCAGGAGGCAGGCGATAAAGCGGGATTTGCCTCTTTGAACAGCGCCTTGACCTCGTCGGAAGGGTTCGCAAGCGCGCCGCCCTTGACGGGCTCCATCACCGTCATTGATACGTTGTGACGGCGAGCGATTTCATAGCATTCACGGGAGGCAACACCCGGGTTATCCCAGTCCGCATAATTAATCTGCAGCTGAAGAAAATCCAGGAGATCCGTTTATAAAACAAAAGAAGAGCCAGGCAAAAATGATCATGATGGCTGAAGTTCGTGATGAAACTGGTACGGTCGTTGAAATAAAACCGTTGAGTATATTTTCATTTAGTAAAGCTCCTACGACAACCGTTAATATAAATGGACGCAGTGTTCCTGGAATAGTAAGAGAACCTATTCAGGCGTACTCTGTAATAGACAAAGATAATTCTAATCCTGCGTTTGT
>CALGGQ010000182.1 GCA_937915775.1 uncultured Clostridia bacterium
ATTTGCGACTTCTTTAATTACTTCGTCTATATTGTGCGTTGATTTATCCACTTTTGCAACTGAAATAAGCATTTCAAATCGCGCACAGTGGTTGTCACAATTGGCGCAAATATTTGAAATGACCGTTGATGATGATAATTATCCGGATAATTATTTCTCGGACCTTTCTGAAGATTCAGAATACTATTATGATGTTCTGCTTGCCGCCGAGTTTGGTGTTATTGATGTGAAAGCAGGCGATCCTGTCAATCCTGAAGGAGAAATTACGCGCGAATTTGCTGCCCAAACGCTGAATTTCTGTATCGGTTGGACGCTGGACGATGAGGAAAATGAAGAATATGAAGAATATGAAGAATATGAATATACCTTCTCTGATTGGGAGGAATGCGCTTATCCCTATGATGATCAGGTTGCTGTTAACAGAGGCTGGTTCGCCTTAAACGAAGACAATCAGTTTTTACCGGAACAAAAGGTAACTGCTGAAGAAATACAGTTCATGCTTTCAGATACTGAGCAGGCACTCTTGGGCGATGAAGTTGATGAAAACTATGACAGCACTTATGAGTATCATGACGATGTCATAGAAATTGATAAAGACGCTGAAGTTGATTTTAATGATAATTACGTTGTCATTCACAGTACTGAATATACGATTGCAGCCAATGACACCTTCGTTGTTTATTCTAATGAGATACCGGTAATGTATACTGCTGAGAATGTAACCGTTGGAGATGACAGCCTGACGATTCAGGTTTCTGATGAAGTTGCAGAGGATGCTGTTGAAAACATTGATATGCAGACGGTGTTCGACGTTGATACGAGCGACTTTATTCCCGCAGAAGGCTTTGAAATTGTAGAAGAGGAACCATCATCTTCTTCCTTAAGGAAAGCAAGTGCAAAAGCGCCATCTATCAAAAACAGTATAAAGCTATCAAAAAAGATTAATCTTATTTCAGGTAATTCTGTTACGGTTGAAATCAAAATATCCAATATTAAGTTTTCTGATAAACTTAATACTGAGAATAAAGCGATAACAATAAAATCCTCCTTTGACTTGTCAGTAGCTGTTAACGGTGAATTCAATTTAGAAGATATTACAGAAGACCTTGATGATGAATTAGGTGATCTAGGCACTATACCGATAGCAGGAATCGGTTATTTTGAATTTAAACCGAAATTTAATATAAGCGGAAAAGTAGAATTCAAACAAACATATAAGGCTGTAATTGGTTTTACAAAAGATGAAAGCGGAATGCACAATATTTCCTCTTTTCATAAAGGAAATTTTACCTATACGTTTGAGGGTGCCTGCAAGTTAGGTATTAAGGTCGGTATCGGTGTAAAAATCGTGGCGGTAAAGGTCGGAATATACGCCGAAATCGGTACACTGGCTAAGGTGTCTTGCCAAACAACAACTCAGCCATCCGGCTACAGTATTTATTGCTTAACGCTAAGTGCTTATTTATATTTTAACGTAGGTGTTGAACTAAAAATTGATTTTGTAGTTTGGAAGACGACTGCAAAACTCGAATGGGAGATTTTTAAAGAAAGCAATAGCCCTATAAGGCTTTACTTCCATTTTGAAAACGGAAAAGAGGTTGATGAATGTACAGCCGGTAAGACAAAATATGTTACGCCTTCTGATACAAATTACGGTTCTGCCTCGATTAATTATTCTTATGACGGAGAAACTCATTTTCCTACTGAAGAAATGATCGAAAACTTTTATCCATCGACCTGCACAGAAGAAGGTAGTTATGATGCTGTCGTATATTGCTACGAATGTGGTCTAGAATTGTTCAGGGAAAGACGAGTCCTTCCTGCGATTGGACATTCTTATCTCACTAAAAAAGCTACCTGTACAGAGAATGGATACGATTATGCAGCCTGTGATGAATGCGGTAAAACGTATTATATGAACTTTGTAAACGCTTTAGGTCATAAGGAAGTAATTGATGAAGGTGTTGCTCCGACTTGTACCGATGCAGGTTTAACAGAAGGTAGTCATTGTTCTCGCTGTAATGAAATAATTAAAGAACAGCAGTTAATTCCAGCGCTTGGGCATAGTGTGGCAATAGATAAGGCTGTAGCTCCGACTTGTACTGAAACGGGCTTAACAGAAGGCAGTCACTGCTCTGTATGTAACACTGTAATGAAAGAGCAAACAGTTGTTCCGGCGAAAGGTCACACTGTAGTTACAGATAATGCTGTTGCCGCTACCTGTACGCAAACAGGCTTGACAGCAGGTAGTCACTGCTCTGTATGTAAGACTGTACTTAAAAAACAGACTGCTGTGCCGGCAAAAGGACATACCGTAGTAGTTGATAAAGCCATTTCTGCAACCTTTAAGAAATCGGGTAAGACAGCGGGATCGCATTGCTCAGTTTGCGGTACGGTTATCAAGGTTCAAAAGACTGTTGCAAAGCTCAAGGCAGCGAAGCTGTCAACCGTCAAGAAGGGCAGCAAGTCCTTTACGGCAACTTGGAAAAAGATGACCGGTGTAGATGGCTATCAGATCCAGTATTCACTGAAAAAGAATATGACCTCGTCTAAGACCAAGACGGTCAAAGGCGCCGCTAAAACAAAACTTACGGTTAAGAAGTTAAAAGCGAAGAAAACATACTATGTGCGCATTCGCGCCTACAAGGTCATTAACGGTAAAAAGGTTTATAGCGCTTGGTCTGCTAAGAAAAAGGTAACTACAAAGAAATAGAAAGAGGGGAGCGGTTTTCCGCTCCCTTAAAACGTAAAAAATAAACCGTCCTTTTGGACGGTTTTGTTTTCATTATGCTCTTTCTACCTTACCTGAACGAAGGCATCTTGTGCAAACATAAACTCTCTTGGGCGAGCCGTTAACGATAGCCTTTACTCTTTTAATATTCGGTTTCCAAGTTCTGTTGGAACGTCTGTGTGAGTGGGATACCTTAATACCGAAGGACATATCCTTGCCACAGTATTCACATTTAGCCATTTGCGAACACCTCCTTATAATTTTAGAACGGATAAATATTACCATAAACGAACGAAAAAAGCAAGTGTTTTTTTCATTTATTTTATGAAAGTGTAAAATAAAGGTCTTTTTTGTATTAATTCTTGATTTTATATACTATATTTAGTATAATAGCAATGTAAAAAAATATGTTAAGGAGAAAGATATGGCAGCAGAAAAGAAAGTTTCAAATGACAAAAAAGCGGCTCTGGAATCCGCTCTCAAACAAATTGAAAAGCAGTTTGGCGCCGGCGCCATTATGCGTATGGGTGCCAGTGAGCATTTAAAGGTGGATGCTATATCCACAGGCTCACTGACGCTGGATATCGCTACCGGCATAGGCGGATTGCCGAAGGGAAGAATCGTAGAGATTTACGGTCCCGAATCCTCCGGTAAAACCACCCTTGCGCTGCACTGCGTTGCTGAGGCGCAGAAGGCAGGCGGCGAAGCGGCATTTATTGACGCGGAGCATGCCCTTGATCCGATTTATGCGGAAAACCTTGGCGTAGATGTAGATTCTCTCTTGGTGTCGCAGCCGGATAACGGTGAGCAGGCGCTGGAGATTACGGAGCAGCTCGTGCGTTCCGGTGCTATCGATATTATCGTTGTGGACTCCGTTGCCGCCCTCGTTCCGAAATCGGAAATAGAAGGCGAAATGGGCGATTCTCACGTTGGTCTGCACGCAAGATTAATGTCGCAGGCGCTGAGAAAGCTTGCCGGCGCGATTAATAAATCCAACTGTGTGATTATCTTTATCAACCAGCTGCGTGAAAAGGTCGGCGTTATCTACGGCAATCCGGAGGTTACTACCGGCGGCCGTGCGCTGAAGTTCTATGCTTCTATGCGTATTGATGTCAGACGTGTTGAGCAGATTAAGGCACCGGGTAATGAGTTTGTCGGCTCCCGTACCAGAGCAAAAATCGTCAAGAACAAGGTGGCGCCTCCGTTCAAGCAGGCGGAATTCGATATTATGTACGGCACCGGTATTGACAAAGACGGTGAAATCTGCGACCTTGCTGTTAACCTCGGTATCATTAAGAAGAGCGGTTCCTGGTTCTCATATGGCGAGCAGCGCTTCCAGGGTAGAGATAAGCTGAAGGACTTAATTAAGAATGATAAGGCTTTCGCTGCCGAAATCGAAGGCAAGGTTTTAGAGCAGATGAAATCCGAAACCGAAAAAGAAAAAAGAGCCATCGCCGCGAAAGCAGAGGAAGCGGAGCCCGTCATTCCGAGTGAAGCACCTGTTACGCAGACAAGAGCCGCCGCTAAAGCCAAGCTCGATATCGCAATTGACGACGATGATGAATAAGATTCAGGATAGGAGAGCGTATGCTCTCCTAAAATGGTTACTATGAGAATTTCACACACAAAGGGCAGGGGAAAGAAAATTCACCTGCTGATTGATGACGAATACCGTATTACCACCGATATTGATTTCTGGGCAGAGCATTACATCAAAGACGGCACGGAGATTGACGAGGAGGAATGGCAGGCGCTGGTGGACGAGATTAATTATAAAAAAGCCGTCAGCAAATGCTATGACCTTCTCTCACGGCGTGACCACAGCGTTAAGGAATTGCGCACAAAACTGCTGCGCACGGTTGACGCGGATAATGCGGAGCGCGCCATTGCGCATATGCAGGAGCTCGGATATCTTGATGATGAAAAATATGCAGATGCCCTGCTGAACTACTTAATGAACAGCAAGAATATGTCGCGCTCCTTTATTAAGCAAGAGATGTTTAAGCGCGGCGTACCGGCGGATATCATTAACAATCTATTGGAGGACACGGAAATTGATAACGTTTCCTCTGCGAAGGAACTGATACTGACCAAGTACCGAACAAAGCTGCAGGCGGAAAACGGCAGGGAAAAGGTGATTGCTGCGATGATGCGCAAGGGCTTTTCTTATTCGGACGTAAAAACGGCATTGGAAGAACTGGAATATGGCGAAGAATAACACATTGAAAATCGGAATGATATCGCTCGGCTGCCCGAAAAATCAGGTGGACGGTGAAGCGATGCTTGCTAAGTTATCGGCGGCAGGCTTTGAAATCGTTTCAGCTATTGAGGACAGCGATTTGATGATTGTCAACACCTGCGGATTTATTGAAGCCGCCAAGACGGAAGCGATTGAAACTATCTTAGAGGTGGCGGAGTATAAAAAGGCAGGGCTGATTAACGCTATCGTCGTTACCGGCTGCCTTGCGGAACGTTATCAGGAGGAGATATTAAAGGAAATGCCGGAGGTGGACGCTGTTGTCGGCATCGGCGCTAACGGTGATATTGTTAAGATTTGTCAAAAGGCGCTCCTGGGCATTGAAACGGCGTTTTTCCCGAATAAGTGTTATCTTCCCATTGATGACGAAAGAGTGCTTTCTACGCCCTCACACTGGGCATATCTGAAAATTGCCGAGGGCTGCGATAACCGCTGTGCTTACTGTGCCATTCCGTCTATTCGCGGCGCTTTCAGAAGCCGCACGATGGAATCGATTGTTGAGGAAGCAAAATCTCTTGCTGCACGCGGCGTTAAAGAAGTCATCCTAATTGCGCAGGACACCACAAAGTACGGTCAGGATTTATACGGCGAATATAAGCTGGATGAGCTGTTGAAGCAGCTGGTGAAGATAGACGGCATTGAATGGATACGTTTGTTCTATTGCTATCCGCAGCGCATCACTGACAGCTTGATAGACGTGATTGCCAAAGAAGATAAGATATGTAAATATATCGATATTCCGCTGCAGCACGCCGATAAAGCCGTTTTACGTTCAATGAACAGAGTAGGTGACGGTGAGGAATATCAAGCGCTTCTGGAGAAGATGAGAAGCCGTATTGACGGCTTGGCGCTGCGTACCACCTTTATGGTCGGCTTTCCCGGTGAAACCGAGGAACAGTTTGAAACGCTCTGCCATTTTGTGAAAGATGTAAAAAATTATATTGTCCAAAATGTCTTAAAAGTGAACATATGATTTACAATCCACAAGATATACATAAATATATTCCAATAGATAAATATGATTTTTTTTGCATAAATCATCAAAAAGAAAATTTTTGTGCTTATTGTAAAACATGTAAGGAAGATATATGTTATTTATGTCTTCGAGAAAAATTGCATGAAGGTCATACGGTGCTTTTGTATAATAAAATATATAACGAAAAAAAAATGGAAGAATTTTATAAAAAAGGGATGAAGCTTTGCCAAGAGAAAATTGAACATAATAGAACAATATCGAATAAAGTATTAAAAAAATTTAAAAAAAGTGAATTAAAAGATGAAAAAAGAATAAGTGACTTAAATGAATTTCATAATAAATTTATTTTAGAAACGTTAGAT